>CALFDI010000224.1 GCA_937952875.1 uncultured Verrucomicrobiales bacterium | reverse complement strand
CTTATCTATAAACCTGCCGACGATCTTTCCCTCTACGCCAGCTTTTCAGAAACCTTTACTCCGCGCAGTGGTGAGCAGTTTGCAAATATCAATGGCGACAACGAGCGGCTCGACCCAAATACTTTTACGAACTACGAGGTTGGTGTGAAGTGGAATATTCAAGATCGCTTTAGCCTCTCACTCGCAGCCTTTCAAATCGAGCAAGAGTCTCCTGTCGTTTCAGACATCGACAATGATCGCTTTGACATCATCGAAACTGAAACGCGTGGTCTCGAAGCTCAACTCGAAGGACATCTCACAGATAACTGGCACATCACTGCTGGCTACAGCTACCTAGATGGCGAGCAAGCTAACTCTGACAATACTCCTCGTGAGCAACCACAGAACACATTCTCACTCTGGAATTCATACACAGTGAATGAGAAATTCGGGTTCGGACTTGGACTCATCTACCAAGACTCTAGTTTTGCAGATAACAGTAACAATACAGAGATTCCTAGTTATGTGAGAGTCGATGCCTCAGCATACTACAAGGTATCAGACAGCTTGAAGGTTCAGCTCAATGTGGAAAACCTTCTCGATAAAGACTACTTCCCGAGTGCACACAGTGCTAACAACATCACTGTCGGAGCTCCGATCAATGCGACTCTGAAAGTCACCAAAACTTTCTAACAATGAGCATCGCACACATAGGTAGGGCTCACCGATGAGGTTGAGCCCTTTTTTGTAAAGGAAATGAAAAGGCTCCTTATTCCCATCTGCTGGTTATTACGGAATTGATCTCGACACCTGTTAGACCAGATACACCTGCACTTGGATTTACTGTTTGGAAGAAAGCGTAGGCTCCGGTGCCTGTGAGCGCAGAATAGATCGATGGATCTATTCCTGTGACCCTTCCCCATCCTGTATCGCTAGCGTCAGTGAGATTCTGTAAGCGGACAGTGTAAGAGGTGCTGGCAGCATCATCTCCTAAAGTGATTTCAAAATCATAAACAAGATAGTCCCCAGCATCGAGGGACATTCCCTGAATCGATGACGCTTGATCGATAGCAGCAAAGCCATTTAACAGACGATACGTATCCGCATCTTGGATGATTTGAATATTTGCATCCGCCGCACTTGAATCAATGTTCACAGAATTAGGGATATTATCTTCCTTCACTCCACCTTGAAAGGCATAGACGAATTCCGTTGGAGTTGAATAGGTGCTACCTGTTAGTTGAAAATTCACTTTAAAGCTATATGTCTGGCCTACTGTTAAAGATATGGGCTGATTGATCACAGCTGCGGAGAAGTTATCTGACGTAGTCGCCTTACCCTGATTTGCAGAGTCCGTCACGCTCCAGCCAGCGCCAGTCTGCCAGTCCTGCTGACCATCTAAACTCCCGTCGCTGTAGTCCAAATTAGTAAAATCGACTGATGAGGTCGTGAGAGGAGTGAGGGCACTTGGTGCGAATTGGTAAAACTCTCTCGGGTGCACTAAATCTCTGGTAAAGGTGACTAATCCAACCGGGCTTAGGCGCACCCTAGCTTGCTCTGTGCCCCAATTACTGAGATCGGTAGAAGATAATAGATTCAGCATCCCGGAGGGCTGGCCTCCTGCTACCTCCATGATGAGCTGATCACTCTCAAAGGTCCCAGAAAGAACGTCGAGGTCAGGCGTGCCAGTATCATCAACTAGTTCATATGTGTGAATCCAATCGACATACATGGTGTTAATCGAGTCATCTAACAGATCCGATTGAATCGCAATCCCGCCAAGCCAAGGCTCATCGATCGTCCAGAGATCCCAAATGACGTTCTGATCGAGCGTGAAATCACGAGTCGTTTCGATTCTCCCTGAAGGCTCGCCATTCAGATAGAATTGCACTGTGTTCTTATCTATCCACCAGGCGCCAAGCGTTTGATATGCCTCGTTCCATTTCACTCCTCTTAACCCATTGCCCGGAGATAGATTCCGACTATCAAAGTTGTCAGCATTGCGCTCTGTATCATCATCTACGACGACGAAGTATTGAGAATACATCGTAAATGGACGTGATGTTTGAGATGTGATCGAAGGTTTGGAATTATTCTCGCAGATATCAATTTCATCACGATTAGATATATCTCCGTTATTTAGCCAAAAGGTATTAAAAGCAGAAATATGCGCAGCTTTCATACTACACTCGATATACATGGGGAACTTGGTCCTTACATTCGACATGACGCGAGATGTCTCGAACCAGCGGTCAGCCCCATCATCTAAAGTCGCCTTTATCCACAACTTTCCATCGGTGACACCTGAATTCTCCGCGAGCATCATCACGGGCTCTGGATAATTCCAGAGAGGTTTATGCCACTTCGTAGGATCCCATTGATCGAATTCATCTGTAAGCGCAGGGACGGCAACCCACTTCTTACCACTCGGTGCTGGAGGTGGGCCTGCCCATGCCTCCTCGCTCAAGAGCCCACTGATAATGATAGAGACTATTGAGACTAAGCTGATAGCTGATATCGCGTAGCTTTTGACCACTGTGTGCTTAGAATCAGTGGTCATTCCTTGCCGAAAAGGGCATAAAAGCGAAAAAAATGGATGGGTTTTCATAACATGAATCAATCAAAATCCATATATAATACTCAACTCTTAATTCAACAA
>CALFDI010000223.1 GCA_937952875.1 uncultured Verrucomicrobiales bacterium | reverse complement strand
ATACCTTAGAAATAGTAAAAGACTCGAGCACAGCGACTTTAATACCTGGCAAGCACACTCTCACTGCGACTGATTCCCGGAGTGGTGAAACACACACGGTAATCATCGAAGTGAGAGAGTTGTGATAAGAAAAAGCGTTAGGCTTTTTCTATACGACAAACGTTATCATACCAGTTTTGCCCGCCGATGAGTGGTGCAGGGTTGATCGGGAGAGCATCGTTAATATGCACGCCTCCACCGATGCCGCCTTTCTTCTTAGACCACCAGACTCCATCTTTGAGGTCTTTATCTGCTAATGCCTTTTGGTCCATGCCTTCGCTTGGCCCATTTGGAGCAGTATCAGACTTTCCAACGAGTCCATGTTCGAAGTGCCCGACGTGGTGTGAGCACATGACGACTTTCTTGTGCATTCCTTTGAGGAATCTGACGTGATTGGTAAAGCTTCCCATGACGCCCTCTTCGTTAGCTTTGTAGGTATGGCCTTTCGGGCGGTAGACAGAGATTTTTACCGCATCGCCCTCGGCTAGTCCGAGTGACTTACCAGTGTCTGGGTGCATGAAGGCTGGATTGGTATGGATGATTTCTGCTGCATACTTCCAATGACCAGATCTACCCTGGGTGTGGACATTCCATTTAAAGGTGGAAAAGATGTAGCGATCTGATGGGAGATCTACATGCTCTGGCACCTGATGATAGACAGGATGAGGGCTGGCGTTCCCATCTGTTAGAGGAAGGCCGACGGCCTTCGCTGCTTCTGGGAAAATGGGATCGTAGACATTGATGATACGATTTGGGGTAGGGAAGCCACGGACAGGTTTGCCATCTTTGATGATGCCGATTGCTTTGCCTTTGGCTCCTATGATGACTTCATTTTCCTTTTTACCAACATAGTCAGATCCTTCGAGTTCCTCTTTAGTGAGTGGTCTCTCGTAGAGTTCATAGTCCTTCTCTCGTGTCTCATCTTGCCAGATGCCACGGCGCTTGAACTCTTCCCATGAGATCGGAAGATTTTTATACCAGTCTTTATAAAGCGATTCGTCGTCTTTATACGTGTAGTGCTTTTCCATTCCGTCACCGATGCGGTGGGCGAGATCGCGGAGGATTTCAGTGATTGGCTTTGATTCTCCGAGAGGTTTTGCCAAGGGTTGGCGCAGTCCTGTATATGGAATGAGACCATAGCAGTTCGTAGAGTGATAGTCCCAGCGTTCTAGGCTAGTGGCTTCTGGTAGAATAAGATCAGCCAGAGCGGTCTGCTCTCCGTAGCCGATATCGATAGCGACGTGGAAGGGGATAAGCTCTTCATCCATGAGCACATCTCGGACGACGTTCGCTTCAGGATAGCCGAATGATGCACCTAGCGTGAAGGACATGTAGAGGCTGACCTTTTGGCGCTTCTCTTTAATGTAAGGATAGACGAGCTGGCCAACGCGCATGGAATACCAGTGCCATGAGAGGGGATACTCTGATGGGGTAGCGAGTTCACCGTAATATTTCTTTCTCCACTTTTCAGGGAAGGCGTTGACTCGATCTTGGATCTCTTGAGGGAGCTTTTTAAAGGCGACTTCGTTATAGCCTTCACCGATGCCCCATGGCTTAGGAGATGAGGCTTTTGGTTCAGGCATTTTCAGCTTTGGCAGGCCTTCTTGACCATAGTGACCAGACCATCCGCGGAGTGATGAGAGGCAGTAGCCACCTGGCTTTCCTACATTTCCTACTAGGACGTCGAGCGTGCGGATGAGGCGGTCTGCCTGCATGCCATTGTAGTGCTTCGCGCTGCCTCTGTTAGACATTGCGCAGCAGGCAGGTGCAGCCTGGGCGAATTCTATCGCGATACGGCGGATGTCTGCCGCTGGCACACCAGACTCCTTTTCCGCCCACTCAGGAGTGTAGTCTTTGACGTCTTCGGTTAATTTTTCTAACGGATAGTTGGCCCAGCGATCCCAGAACTCTTTATTGTAGAGCTTTTCCTGGATGACGGTGTGAAATTCATGTGACTTAGAAGCCGTCACTGATGGGCGGACTTCGAAGGTGACCATCTTCGCGCCTTTTTCGACGATTGCTTTCTGCAGGCGGTGAACCATGAAGAGTCCGCCTTGATACGCTTCGTAGGGGTTACCTCCCCAGTTCACGACGTATTTAGTATTTTCAAAGTCTTGTGTCTCCCATTCGAAGTCACGTCCGTAGAAAGACATGAGCGGTGCACGTCTATTAGATGAACAGATGGAACGACGATTCAGTCTATGAGGTGTGCCAAAGGCATTTGTGAAATGCTTTGTCATGCCCTTTGTCTTATCGCGTCCATAGTGGAAGACGAATTCTTCAGGCGTGCCATTTTTTCTCAGTGGCTTCAGGCGATCGACGATCATCTGATAGGCTTCGTCCCAGCTGATGCGTTGCCATTTTCCTTCTCCGCGCTTACCGACACGCTTGAGAGGATATTGAATACGCTCTGGATAGTAAGTGTAGGAGATCATGCCCTGTGCTTTAGAGCAGAGATTGCCTTGGGAGTTTGGATCGAGCGGATTGCCCTCGATCTTTCTCACCTGTCCATCTTGAGTCCGGCCTATGACGGAGCAGTGATTCGTGCAGCCGAAGCAGATAGTCGGTGTGGCCTTAGCCTTTGTATAGTCTATACGGCCTGTGAGTGGTGAGTCTTTAGTCCCCTGTGCGAGTCCGAGAGTCGTGGGGAAAAGTTGAGCAGCTGTGGCGATACCACCTAGCTTAAGGAAAGAACGACGAGTGTTCATAGTATAGGAGATTACTTAAGGTTGTTCTGTTCGTAGGTATATATGAAAAGCTTTGTAAACAAAACAATAATTTTTACAAGGCGGGTGATCACTTTG
>CALFDI010000222.1 GCA_937952875.1 uncultured Verrucomicrobiales bacterium | reverse complement strand
AATCCCATTTTGGAGAGTCTGACATGCATGTCTTGAAAGTGTGCCGCACCATAGAAGATTCCAATGTTTAGCACTCCGGCGTTTAATTGCTCATTGAGTTTTTGAAAACACACGCTGTTGCGATCTGTTATTACTACAGATTCGATAGTATCGGAATCAGGACTGCCTGCTAGGAGCATAGTCCTCGCGACTTCTCGTTTTTGGCCATTAGCATTTCCAGTAAGAAGGGCATTTAAGTAGCCAGACATATCTTGCTGACCAAGTTTTGCAGATTGAGCTAAGGCGAATCCGAAGAGAGATTGATTCTTTTCTTTAGAGAGGCGATGATAGTCATCCATGCTCATGTCAGCATGGACAAAGTTTGGTGCTGTATAATCGATTTTTTCTGTTTGAGTGCTAAGTTCCAGAGATTTTGCATATCCTGAATACAGACCAGTGATGACGGCGAACTGTGGGTCTGCTCCTGGAGCTGCTGCAGCTTTCTTTGGCTGTCTCCCTTTTAAGGTTTCTCCTCCAATGAGCTCGAATAGCACGACATCGTAGTGTTTGAAGCTTTCATTTAGGTTTTCATAATATGCTGCATCCCCTATGTGTATCGCCCCTATGAGTGTGACTGATTGATTTGCTTTTCGGTAAGTCGTGTCTCCAGTTCTGAGTTCTGTGAGATTATCCGATTTTTTGATATCGATAAACGCGGATTTCTCGGCTGTGGCCAGTAAAGACAGAGAGAGAAGGAGGATGAAGATTTTCATAATTATTCTGATGGGTTTAGAACCGAAACGCGTTGTTCGAGTGTTGTAAGTTGACCTGGTTCTAAAATGATAGCGTCTTTGCGAGCGTTCGCTGCTTCGACACATACAAAGTTTTTGTAACCATCGTCTGGCAAATCTGTGAGAGCAATGGCTTTTTCGGCTGCAGGATTCCAAACAACAGTCGAAGAACTCCCAGACTTTTTAATAAGGATAGATCTACGCCAGTTTGGGTCTTCGATTGTTACATCATTGACTGTTTCTACGTATATGCGGTCAGTTTCGCCTAGAAAAGTGATATTGCCATTTTGCCGATTGAGAGATTCTTTACCGACTGTGTCGATGTAAGTGGCGCTTTCTAGTCCTGTGAGTGAAACATCGGCTATATCAGAAATGGAAAAATACGTGTGTAGTGCTCCACCCACCTGAAATGGTTCGCTTGATGTGTTTTTGGTAAGAAGAGTCATCACGAGTTCTTCTCCTATTTGAATAGTAAAGTTGAGTTCAAATTCTGGTTCGAAGTGAGCAATGAGCTTTTCAGAACGAGGAAGTGTAAACGTTAATGTCACAGCATCTTCATTCTCACTCGCGCTCGATAGATGCCAGAAGGCCGTCCGAGCAACGCCGTGCGATGGGAGATTCGAATTATGCGGATGAGCGTTGAACCAAGGCCAGCATATCGGGACGCCGCCGCGGATTGCTTTTCCTTCGCGGTAGATGGCTGTCGGACTTGTGTATATGACCGGTTTTTCATTTTTTGGAGTCCACTCTGTGAGATGGGCGCCGTGTAGAGCAATTTTAGCTGTGGCTTTTTCATGCTGAACTTTCAGGAAAGGATAATTTTCCTGAGATGTCTCGAGGGATAGAGAAGGGGTGACTGCGATCAATTGTGTGAGGTCTTGCACAGCACTAGACTGGAGGAAGAGTCGAGAGATATGAAGGCTGAAAAGTCTGGAGTCATTGGTTATTTCCGTTCTTCTTAGAATCCATCATGAACGCTCTTTTTATCGCTACGGGAAATTCACATAAAACTCAAGAAATCGCAGGGATGCTGGGGGCAGACTTTGTGGTCTCCGATCTTAGTTCACGGCCTGAGTTGCCAGAGGTTGAGGAGACGGGGACGACCTTTTCAGAGAATGCGCGTCTGAAGGCAGTTGAAATAAGTAAGCAAATTCAAGGGTTTATACTCTCCGATGATTCAGGCTTAGAAGTGGATGCATTGGGTGGTGAGCCTGGAGTCTACTCAGCGAGATACGCTGGTCAGGGCAAGGGAACAGCTGAGAATAATGCTAAGCTAATGCGTGAGATGAAGGGGAAAGAAAATCGTTCGGCTCGTTTTCAGTGTGTGATGGTGTTGGCCGAGGCTGGTGAGGTTTTGGCAGAGTATGCAGGGTGCGTTGAGGGCAGCATCATTTCTGAACAGCGTGGATCTGAGGGATTTGGATACGATCCATTATTTATCCCGGATGGATATGATCTCACATTTGCTGAGCTGGGGGATGATGTGAAAAATCAACTCAGCCATAGAGCACGAGCCCTAGCTCCTATGATTTCTTTTCTCAGGGAAAAACTAAGCTGACGGCTCATCAGCTCGTAAGATAGTGGCCTTTTCTCTGAGAGCTGCTGATCGTGCGGCAATTGCTTCTTTACGGCGATCGTATTGCGCCATTTCTATCACCTGCTCACGTATCTCATCGAGTGGAGGTATTGTAGATGGTTGGATCTCGACGACTTTGATCAAGTGGTAGGCTTGATCATAGCTTAGCACTGGACTGAGTTCACCTTCGAGCATGGTAAATACGAGCGCTTCGAAGGGATGTAGCGGATCTTCGATATCGATCCAGCCAAGGTCGATGTCTTTATCTTCTTTTTCCGTGTGCTCTATAGCGAAGGCTTTGAAGTCATCAGCAGAGAGGCCTTTCTCGCGGATCTCAGCAGCATGGTCGAGGAGTGCATTTACATCGTGATGATTCTGCGGGAAAAGTCCGATGTGTAGGCAATGAACGCGTTTTGGTTTTGTGAAGGATTTTTTACTGTTTTCGTAGTATTTTTTGATGTCTTCCTCTGTGAGTTCTGGCGCGCTAGCGAGCAGATCTTCGATGTAGGAGTGCATGCGCAGATCAGCTACGATTTTTTCCCGCATAGCATCGCGTTGTTTCTCGAGCATGTCCCAGCTAGCGCCATGCTCGCGATACTCCTTTATCATGGCCTCCATGCGTGAAGTGATGTCAGCGTCAGAAGGTGGCTGATCATACTGGTCTACATCTTGAGCGATGAGAACGGAATCGATCACTTCATCTTCAGCCTGTGCGGTGAATTCGTCATTACGCTCACAGCAAGAGACTTTGAGTCTGTTCTCTGCATCGCTTTTAATACGATTAAAGCATTCTTCGACAAGTGTTTCATCGATAGGTTCGCCGTTGACGGTTATCATATTCAGTATACTCGCTTGGAGATGGTGAGTTTTCAAATTCTAAGGTTAAGCCTGTCGAATAGCTGTAATAGCGTGCTCCATATCCGGTGCGCGGAATGTGGATGATCCAGCCACGAGATTGTTAGCTCCAGCCTTCGTTACTAGGGGCGCTGTAGTAGCGTCGATTCCGCCATCTACTTGGATATGGTAGGAGAGATTTCGTTCGTCTCGGAGTTTTTTCGCAAGTTCGATTTTGGGGAGGACTTCTGGCATGAATGACTGCCCACCAAAGCCTGGAACAACTGTCATACACAGTAAAAGATCAATCTGGTCTAGATAGGGCTCTACTGCAGACAGAGGTGTTGCAGGATTAAGAGCGAGGCCGACCTCGATGCCTGCAGCTCTGATCGATGCTAAGGTTTCTTTCACACAGTGATCGGCTTCTTCTTCGACGTGGACAGTGATGTTATCGGCACCTGCTTTGACGAATGTTTCGAGGTAAAAGTCAGGACGTTTGATCATAAGATGAACGTCTAGGAAAATATCATTATGCTCGTGTATCGCCTGGATCACAGCAGGGCCGAAGGAGATGTTTGGCACGAAGTTTCCATCCATCACGTCTAGGTGCATCCAATCCGCGCCGCTGTTAATTGCGCGGCTTGTTTCCTCACCGATACGACAGAAGTCAGCGGCTAGCAAAGATGGGGCGATTACGCGGTCGGCACAAGTTCGTCTGATCATGATGGCGTGGCTTCTATCCTTTCCTAGCTTCGCCG
>CALFDI010000221.1 GCA_937952875.1 uncultured Verrucomicrobiales bacterium | reverse complement strand
CATGAATAGGTGATTTATTGAATGCTTTCTTAGCAAATAGACGATATTTCACGGGGGCGTCCCTGAGATCGTTACCTATCTCAATGGGAGGTGGGTGTGAAGTTAACCTCCGTGGGATTACCTATTTAGCTTCATTAAAATTCCAGTCGTAGTGTTTAAAGACGATTTTAGAATTCAGTGGGATTCTTGATTTTCTATAACGGTTTAAGAAAGGAATGAGCTTTCCAAAGTCTTCGGCATACCATTCGAAAATTTTGGAAACGCGGATAGTTTTTCCAGATGTTTTGACTCCGTTTTCAGAGTTGATAAAGGCGCGAGTTACGGCTGTTAGCTGAGCGTCGAGTGTCTTTCCTCTGAATGGTTCAGAGATTAATGGTGGGCATCCACCGCTTGCGCAGTTCACAGCAAAGTGAATACGTGGCTCGCTGAACTGTTTACGGATGATGCCATTTTCCAGATGGTCGAAGCTCATTTTCTTGCCAGCGACGGTGATCGTTTTCTTCTTAAAGAAATCAGCATCACCTTCGAGCACACCTTTGCCTGGATATTTTGCGAGAGCTTTGTCTAACATCCATGCGTTATACGCATTGATGTAGAAGGAGAGTTTCTCGTTATTATCAGATGGTGTTTTTTCCTTGGCTATGGCCGCTGTAACAGATTTGAGCTTGGCTGTATCTTTGCTGTTTTTCTTAAGAGCTGCGTATTTCACTCCTGATGGTGTGACATAGCTCTCGAGGATTTCAGAGTAGTCATCCATCCAGTCGGCCTGTGCAGATGCACAGAGCGCTAGTGTAGCAGTTAGGAGTAGCGATGGTAATTTCATATACTGCTATGACGAGAGATCACCTGACTTTATTCCGAATAAGCGTCTGCTAGCCTCCTGCTGTGATGAGGACGAGTTCTAACTGGTCTCCCTCTGTGAGCGTTAAGCTGTCGTGCTGAGCTGAATGGAGGGCCTGCCCGTTATGCTCTACGATGATCGGTTTTCCGGACAAGTGTAGCTCTTCTAGTAATTGAAGGAGGGTGGGGGCCTCGGTTATGTGAGGCTGTCCGTTGAGCGTGATTGTCATGAGAATTTAGCTATTTTGAAGTATGGCTGCGTCCCAGTCTTTCCAGACAGGGTCAAAGCCTTTGCTTTTTAGGAGTTCAGCAATTTCGGCAGGGCTGCGTTTATCATCTATCGTGAACTGTTCGGTCGCTTTGTTGCACGGTTTAATTTCTTCTTCTTTTAGCTCCACACGACGCCCTTTGACTGTGAGGTGGAGGTCCTCGTTACCGGCGCCTGTGTAGCCCCCAGGTTCTGTGGCAGATCCTGCACTCATGTGGGTTATGCCGAGTGGAATCATAGAGTCGCGAAGGCCTGCAGGCTCTCGGGTGCTCATGACGATATTCACGTGTGGGAAGCAGATGCGAAAGGCGAAGACGAGTTGGGCGAATGCGCGATCGCTGAGGAGCTTTTCATCTTCAGTCTGATATTCGTAGTTCCCTGCGTAGGGACGCATGCGAGGGAAGGCGATGGAGAATTGAGCCTTCCAGCAGTGTTTATAGAGGTATTCGAGGTGGGCGGCGAGGGCTGTGGCTTCATAGCGCCAATCTGCTAGCCCAAAGAGAGCGCCTATCCCGATGCGGCGGAATCCTCCAGCGTAGGCCCGTTCTGGACATTCGAGACGCCAATCAAAGTGCTTTTTCGGTCCTGCTGTGTGGAGCTGGGAGTATGTTTCCCGGTGATATGTCTCTTGATAGACGATGAGGCCTTCAGCGCCGTGGTTCACGATCTCTGCATACTGATGGTCCTCCATGGGGCCAACTTCTATGGCGATTGTCGGGATGAAGTCCTTAATCGCATCGATGCATTCCTGAAGATAGCCTTCTGAGACGAACTTCGGGTGCTCTCCTGCGACGAGGAGAATATTTCTAAATCCTTGATTATAGAGATGTTTTGCCTCTTTTACGACGTCATCTACGCTGAGTGTGACGCGAAGTATGGGGTTGTCTCGTGAAAAGCCGCAGTATTTGCAGTTATTGATGCACTCATTAGAATTATAGAGTGGGGCGAAAAGACGCATGGTCTTGCCGAAATGACGTCGTGTGATCGCTGCTGATTCTGCAGCCATGCTTTCTAGTTGCTCATTTGTTGTCGGCTGGAGTAGCCGCTCGAATCTGCGCAGGAGAGGGGATTTCTCTTCAGGCAGGCGGTTAAAGACGTCAACGAAGCTCACGAGATGAGGACATGCCTCTGATGTTCTCAGCTGTCAACTCTGGCAAGGGAGAAAGACCTGAATAGACGGGCTTGATCTTTAGGCGGGGTGAGGCAAAGTAGCAGCAGTTCACACATGGACATTCATTTCCCTTAATGACCAATCATCTATGACTGATAACGAGACCATTATCTGTAAGCCGACCTCTTGGTTCCTGTGGCGCGCTGTGCTTATGCTGGCTATGTTTGGTGGCTTCAGCGCTTGGTTTGCGTATGATGGAATGGTCGGCTACCGCGAAAAAAATCTCGGATTCGTGATGAACGAGATTTTTAAAGAAGCGGGTGATACCTTCGAGGAGCAATCGAGAGATGCTGAACTCACAGCGGAAGCATGGACGGAGTATGTATCTCAGCAGATGGCAGATATGCCTGAGGATCCTGATAAGGTCTTGCCAGAAGGAACTCCGCCAGAGATCGCCTGGCCGGAGATTTTAAAAGATTACCAGACCATGAAGGACAGTGGATATCTGCCGTTATGGGAAAAATACACGGGCGAACGTGAAATGGATGCTGAGGGTATCCCAAAGGCGATACATGACGCGGGGAGTATCCAGACACAAAAGACTTTATCAGCTGTCTGCGCAGCTCTAGCGCTCATCACACTTTTCTTCCTGATCCGAACGATGGGGAGAAAGATGGTCGGTCATGCTGAAACGGTTGATCTTCCTGGTGCTGGCGAATTCCGCTACGACTCGATTTATCGCCTCGATAAAAGGAAGTGGGATACGAAAGGCTTAGCTGTGGCACATTTTAAAGCCGAGGACGGCTCTGAAAAGCGTGGGCGTATAGATGGCCTCACATACGGAGGATTTAAAAAAGAAGAAGGGGAACTGGCGGAAAAACTCATTCTACGGATTCAAGCAAACATGTCAGGCGAAGTCCTCGAATATGCTGCAGATATCGATGATGAGGACTCTGATACTTCCGAGAGTTCAGAGGCTTCTGGCACAGAAGAATCGGAGAAGTAATTTTTCTCAGTTGCCAAACTGAAAATCACTCAATAGACCTCGTCTCGAAGATATTTCACATACAAATACTATGTCCGATAAAAGCACTGAAGAAAAAGTAAAAGACATCATTGTCGAGCAGCTTGGCGTTAATCCTGAGCAAGTCTCCACAGACGCAAAGTTCATCGAAGACCTCGGTGCTGACTCACTCGATACTGTCGAGCTCGTCATGGCATTCGAAGAAGAGTTTGGCGTAGAGGTGCCTGACGAAGATGCTGAGAAGCTCCAGTCAGTAGGTGACGTTGTCTCTTACATCGAGGCGAACGCCTAATCCCTTTCATAGCTCTGTCACTCAGAGTTACTATTTTTTTAACCGGTCACTCTCGCGGGTGACCGGTTTTTCGTCCTCACCACAGAAACTGTTCTCTCCCCATGTTTATCGATCATATACGCGTTTATTGTAAAGCCGGCAACGGAGGTAACGGCGTCGTATCCTTTCGCCGTGAAAAGTATACACCGCGCGGTGGTCCTGATGGTGGTGATGGCGCACCCGGGGGATCTGTGAAAATTCTCGTCGACCCTAATACCGACAATTTACGAGCTTTTGCCTATGATCCTAAGCTCGTCGCAAAAGATGGCGGCCATGGAGGCTCGCGTCGCCGCACAGGTAAGACAGGCGTTTCGAAGATAGGTCGGGTTCCTCCCGGCACTGTCATCTATCGTGCAAATGCGACGACCCTCGCGGAAGCTGTAGAAAAGGAGCGAAGTGATGAAGGTATCGATCTAGAGCCAATCGCTGATCTGACCGAATACGGCCAAGAATTTCTCCTCTGTGAAGGAGGAGTCGGTGGGAAAGGAAATGATCACTATAAGACGTCTACGAACCAAGCGCCTGAAGAGCACACTCTCGGCACAGATGGGGAAGAAGGTGTCTTTTATTTCGAACTCCGCCGCATCGCTGATGGTGGATTTGTCGGATTCCCGAATGCAGGGAAATCGACGCTACTTAATAAGCTCTCAGAGGCTGCTCCTAAGATCGGCTCTTATCCATTTACGACGCTCACTCCTAGCGTTGGAGTCGTTGAGTTTCCTAAATTCCGCCGCTGCACCTTAGCAGATATTCCGGGGCTGATCGAAGGCGCGAGTGAGAATCGCGGTCTCGGTCACGAGTTCCTCAGGCATATCACCCGCTGCCGCACACTCATATTCGTCGTAGATATGGCCGGTAGTGAGGGGCGCGATCCTATCT
>CALFDI010000220.1 GCA_937952875.1 uncultured Verrucomicrobiales bacterium | reverse complement strand
CGTCCGCTCCGCCACTTTTTATGAAACGTAGAAAGAACCACCTCTAGGTGGTTTTTTTATGCACATCTCACAGCGATCTCTAACGAAGACGCTGAAGCACTTCGATCGGTAACTCGACTGAGTTCTTCGCCTTCGCCTTTTTCAGAACATTCATCGCCGAGCTTGGGCCAACTGGCCCTCCTTCACCTTCGTATTGAGGAATAATCGCACGAGGAGAAAGATGAACACCTTTCTCCGCTAAGTAACCTCGAAGGATATCCACCGTCGTCGCATCACGCAGCTCAAAGTGGAGATGTGCCAAGTATTGCCCGTTCGCAGTGCCGACTGTTCCAAGCTGTTGGCCTCTCCCAAGGCTCTGTCCCTTAGACACCGAAATGTTTTCTAAATGAGCATACATCGACTGAATGATCTGACCGTCTACCTTATGGGCGACAAGCACGATCTTTCCCCAGCCTGGGCTCCCCTCTCCAGCGAAGATGACCCGACCGTTTCCGATAGAGAACACAGGATCGCCCAAGTCTGTATTCATTCCACCTATGCCATTCAGATCATCCCCAGAGTGATGACCACCTCGTCGAGAGTTGAGACTCCAGAAAGGCTGCGCATTATAAGAAAAAGCGCCGCTTTCTGTGCCTAGAGGAGCTGTGAGTCGCGGAGCATCAGGAATGAGAGCACGCTCGAATGCTGACAGTCTAACAAATCGAGGGTCAAAGGCAGGGAGCTTGCCGTTCTTAGGAAAACCTTCTGCCACATCAGCTCGTTGATAATTTTCAAATGACTGAATGTCACCTAGTGGTCTTTCTTTGCCTGACTTCAAGACAATGGCTAGCATGGCTGCAACAATGAGCAGAAATACTAGAAGAACTAGACTTGATGGCTTTGCGTTGAGCTTCATAAATATTAACTTAACGTTTAAATGCAGGGATCGTCATGCGTATCAACTTCCCTTCTCTTCGGAAGACTAGCTCGGCCGGCTGCACTGCTGCTGAGGCCGCTAGTCTCAGATAGAAGTCTGCTTCATGTGTGATCGGGACGCCATCGATTCCGACCGCTTCGTCCCCCACTTTTAGCCCGAGAGAATCCGCGATCGAGTTAGGTTTGATCTGGGTGATGATGACTCCCGTCATATTCCGAGCACGTTCAGCGAGTGTGATATCGCGGACCTTTAAGCCGATTTTTTGTAAGACCATTTCCGGTTTTGCTAATGGCGTATTAGCTGAAGGAGTTCTCGAAAATGGAGTCGCAGATGCTGATGCATCAGCAATCTTAGCGACAAGGTCTAAGACCACCCCTCGCCTCCACACTTTCATTTCTATCTCATCACCTACACCTGCCGCCTGAACCCACTTGAGAAGTTGATCCATGTTTTCGACGTTGCTTCCATCATAGCCCATGATGATATCGAGTGGCTCGAGCCCTGCAAGATCTGCCGGAGCACCCGGTGTGACTTCTGCGACTGCAGCTCCGAACTCCCCATCGTAATTCAACAGATGTCGGGCACGTGGGCTAAGATCAGCCATAACAACGCCGAGAAAGCCTCGGGTCGGCACACCACGCTCGAGGATAGACTTAAAACTCGCGACTGCATCATTAATCGGGATCGAAAAACTGACGCCCGAAAAGGTCTCGGAGTTTCCACTTTTTGGAATAATTGCAGCATTAATTCCGATTACCTCTCCCTGCACATTGATGAGTGGTCCTCCGGAGTTACCAGGGTTCACAGCAGCATCAGTTTGAAATAGTCCGCGCTGAGTATCCGAAATGGCTCTCTCTTTAGCGGAAATGATGCCCTGAGTCACAGTCTCACTCAGGCCGAACGGATTTCCTATGGCGAACACCATCTGGCCGACACGAACTTTATCAGAATCACCGAACTTCAAGTGTGGAAATGGCCCCTCGGCCTGAATACGCAGCACGGCTATATCGAGCGGTTTATCATATCCGATGAGCTTAGCCTCATACGTCGTCTGATCATGAAGAGTCACGCGGATGCTATTTTTATCAGCCACTACATGATGATTTGTGATGATGTGACCTTCTGCTGTCACAATGACTCCAGATCCTAGACCCGTGACGTTGGAACGTTGAATCACACGGCGGCGAGTAATCGTGTCTAGGAAGGCCTGCTCCTTGATTCCAGCAGTATCAATGGCAACAACGCTCGGGACCACGGCACTTGTTAACTTTGCTAATTCAGAGTCAAAGGCTGAGAGAATCTGCACATCAGAAAGATTAACTGCTGGTCGGCTCTGTAGAGTATAGCTCTCTGGGCGGTGGACACCTGGGGTATCTCCCGAAAAATTGAATAAGCCCTTTATGCCCTGCTCAGAATCGTAATTCCGAAAGATGTAGACGCCAAAAAAGAAGAAGGCGAATACGAAGCATAAAATACTAAAACGGCGAAACCCATCACGCATGAGCAGACTCTAGCTGAGATTCTTGAAAATTGCATCCTCTGCTTTTGACAAAAGAACTCGATTCAGAATTGTCTAAACGCACAGCTCCACACAGATTCTCCGTATGTCTCATACCACTCACACTTCTCACGAGGAGGTTATGTTTTTTGATACCGACTGCGGTGGAGTCGTCCATAATATTGCATACTTAAGAATGATCGAGACCTGTCGCACACGGCTGGCTGCTCAGTTAGGGATGGATCTCGTCACGATGTCTGAAACGCAGCTCTTCCCTGTCGTCGTCCGCACAGAGATAGATTACCGCCGCCCTGCCAAACTGGGCGATACACTCGCGATCCATGGCTGGATTTCTAGCGTAGAGAAGGTTCGCTTCTGGTGCCGTTTTGAAATTCGTCGAGAATCAGATGATGCTCTCCTGATCACGTCTCACCAATCGCTTGCTCTGGTCCAGATGCCTGAAGGAAAGCCTCGTAGACTCCCCCCACATATTCGTGAGCTGTGTGAAGCAGGTGCAAGCGAAAGTAGACCGTAATACGTCTAATCAATTGAATAACGTTCGCGGAACTTCTTCAAAAGGTCATCTACTTTTTTCTGATCATCGTCTGAGACGTCCACAGAATTGAATGAATCATCACTGGACTTAGAATCTACTACCGCAGGCGTATCTAACTTCACCTCTTCCGCATCTGTGTCTGGAGAGGAGGTCTCATCATCCGTTAGATCAGTCATATCCTCATCCAATGGCGTAAGCTCAGTCTCCAGAGGGTCATCTCCTTTAGAGTCATCTGAAACGACCTCTTGGCTAGTTTTTCCAGCAGCGCTTTTCTGTTCGGTCGGAGTCTCAGTCTCTACCTTTGGCACGAACTCATCCTCTTCAGAAAGCTCTTTAGGAGGCACGAATTCATCTTCTTGCTGAGGAGTTAGGAGAACTATAGGACCTGTTGACTCTTGAGTCTGCTGCATCATGTCCGCAGACGATGACTGAGTTTCGACATTCTTCGATGCACTCGCCTCTCGCTGCCAGATCTGTGCCGCTTCTTTCATGATGCGACGCGCATAGAGAACTCCTTGTAGATCCTCTAGCTCCGTATTGATGACTTTTGCATGTGAGCCTCCTAACTCATCCACAAGGCTGGAGACCTGCTCAGGTGTGAGCGGCTGCAGCTCGATAATGCTCTCACACAGGCGATCTTTAAGACCACCGGAGAGACGCGGGAGAAAGGCGGTCTCCCAGATATCACTGTTGAGAGCTAAGACGAGAAGTAACTGTGGGCAAGACTGCCTCA
>CALFDI010000219.1 GCA_937952875.1 uncultured Verrucomicrobiales bacterium | reverse complement strand
CTCAGGATCGAAGCTTCGGCCTATTCGTTAGATTGGCTGAGCCATTGGTTGTTAGGCTTTGGATCTACGGTTAGAGCGTGCTCTCCACCGGAGTTACAGGAAAAGATCAAGCTCTGCGCGCAGGATATTTTGAATCAGTATTAAGGGCACCTCCGGTAACTTCATTTCTAAAAACAGACTCAGATTCCCCCATTTCAGCGTTAGTTTCAGACCTTATGAATTCATTCAAAAAGTCCAAAACCGCCTTGATCTGAGAAAATCTGAACCTGTTTTTGGATCGAAAGCAAGTTACCGGAGGTGCCCTTAAAAAACTTCCTCCTGACATAGGGGTGTCAGTGGCTTATGTTTCAGTCATGTGTCCTAGGACATAAAAACGTTATGAAAGAAAATGAACCAACACTCGCCCTCTCTCTCACTGTAAAAGATGGAAGCAAGGCGCTCGACTTTTACGCCAAGGCCTTCGGAGCTAAGGAACTTCTCCGTATGCCTATGCCAGATGGAAGCATCGCTCACGCTGAATTCATGGTCGGGAATACGACGATTTATCTCTCAGAAGATTCTCCTGAGTGGCATGCTGTTGCCTTGCCAGATGGTGCGACAGCTCCATGTCTTTTCGCTATCGGTGTTGAGAACTGCGATGAGGCCTTTGCTCAGGCAGTCGCGGCAGGTGCTGAGCCACTAATGGAGCCTGCGGATCAATTCTGGGGGATGAGAGTCGGGATGGTCAAAGATCTGGAAGGGTATCGCTGGTCATTCCGCCAATGCCTGGAAGAGATCTCTCCAGAAGAAATGATGGAAAGAGCACAAGCTGCTATGCAGGCTTAAAGCACTAATACTCAAGCCAGCTTCAGTTCATGGAGCTGGCTTTTTTTAGCAGCTGTTAGAAAGAATAGGTCAGAGCGATTCCAGCAGAGAACTGATCTTCTGATCCTCTCTCTTGAACGAGAGATGAATCTGCGACGTCTCCAAGTAGGCGCGTATAGCTGGCGAAGCTGATAAGGGTGTAGCGCTCTGTTAGAGGGATGATGAGCGAGGCACTTAGCCCAGCGGAGTGAATCCCACCGTCTGCATCATACACCGAGAGACCTGATGCGGCTGATTGCCGAGCAGAGACATCAAAAAATTCACTCGTATAGCGAGAATCGCCAAAGTCGATGCGTGGACCGAGTGAGACAAAGCCACGTTTTCCTAAAACCTTAGTAGATGTATTGTATTTTAAATCAGCTGATCCAGTGAGACCTTCGTGGCCACCTATTCCCTGAAGTATTTCTAAACGCGAGGTCCAGGCACCCGATGAATAGGCGGCATAAAGACCCAACTCGAGAGTCGGGTCCACATCGCCCAGGCCGATCAGATCGTCTGTGTCATCCCCGGCAATGCTAAATGCCCTCTCACCATCTTCTTCTCTACCGAAGTCGAGCCGTGCTAGTGCTCCGAAATCCCAGGCCCCTGACTGAGCGAAGCGAAATCCTGTGCCCTTTGCTTTCGATGCAAAAAACGCTCCGTATGAGATGTCGATAGCTGGCACGAGTGAGAGCTGATAGTCATCATCTCCTAGATACGTGGGACTATAGAGCAAGGCTGCTCCGGCCTTGATTTGTAATGTTTCTTCCTCAGCTAGAGCAGTTGAGAAAGGAAGCGAAATAGCAGCTGCAGAGAGGAGAAAGGGAAGGGGACTCATAGGATGATGAAAAAACGATAAGTCTGAATAGAGACTTAGCAAATGAAACGAAGCCTCTACACCGATTCAGAGTGTGGGAATAGAAGATGGGGCTAGCGATCTTATTGATATACGCTACATAAAACGATCATGACTTTTTTAAAACCATACGCATTTATACTAACCGCCTTACTCAGTCTTGTCGTGTCGTCTTGCTCATCGACGCCATCTGGAGCTGTCGCTTTTCCTGCGAAGGTCGACCATTCCCCTTGGGATAGCCTTTTAAAGAAGTATGTGGATGAGCAGGGGCTTGTTGATTATGCAGGTTGGAAAAAGAACAGCGAAGATAGGAAAAAACTCGATAGCTATTTAGCGAGCTTTTCAACAATCGACGGAAAGCAGGCAAAGGGGAATGATCTCGGTGCCTCGACAGCGAATGCCTACAATGCCTTCGCCATCTCATTCATCATGGAAAATTACCCATTGAAGAGTATCCGTGATAAAGGCGGAGCTTTTACTGAAAAGCGAAATCTCATAGGTGGTCAGAACGTCTCTCTTGATCAGATTGAGAAGGCGACGGGTATTCCAGAGCTCGGCTGGAAGGCTCACGGCATCTTTGTCTGTTGTGCAAAGAGCTGCCCGCCGCTGCAAAGATTCGCCTACACACCTGAGAAGTTAGACGAGCAGATTGACGCGGCCTTTACCGCCTTCGCTCAGCGGGATGATCTGAATTACATCTCCCCAGTGGAGAAGAAAGTCACCGTCTCTAAGTTATTCGATTGGTATAAGGGCGACTTCGAAGCTGGTGGCGGCGCCTACAAAGTGCTCTCACAATACGCTAAAAATGAAGACAAAGCCTTTCTTCTCTCGCAGACGAAGAATCCACGCTATCTCAAATATAACTGGAAGCTCAACGAGCAAAGATAAAGAGAGGGCTGATCTCGGGTCGGCTTGCTTGACTCGTGACCTCATCTCTAGGCACTCTGCCGCATATGGCAGACTCACCTAGCATCATCCTCGTCGGCACACAGATGGCGGTTAATATCGGCATGTGCGCGCGGGCCATGCTGAACTGCGGGCTCACAGATCTACGTCTGGTGGCGCCGCGCGATGGATGGCCGAATGATGATGCCATTTCTCCCTCTGCTGGTGCATCAGACATTATCCGATCTGCCCGCTATTACTCGCATATTGACGAAGCGATTGCTGACTGCACTCGCGTTTTAGCCACATCAGCTCGCGTTCGTGGATTAGAAATTCCGACTCTAGGGCTTCGAGACGCCGTCGCAGATGTCACGGCTCATACGGCAGCTCATGAGACCCATCATTGTGGCATTCTTTTTGGGCCAGAGGCTTCAGGATTAGATAATGAAGTGCTCTCGAGAGCCGACCGGCTGATCAATTATCAAATGAATCCTGATTATACATCTTTGAATCTCGCTCAGGCTGTTTTGCTATTTAGTTGGGAATGGTGGAGTTCCTATGAGAAAGATGAGGGAATTATTTGTAAAAAACAGTCTGACCCGCTCGCGAGCCGTGATGATTTGGATGGATTTTTTACTCGATTAGAAGGCGAACTCGAAACGGGTGGATATTTCCCTAATCCACTTAAAAAACCTTCTACAATGAAGCAACTACGCGCTTTTTTCACAAGGTCTCAACCGACGGATCGAGAGCTAAAAGGCCTACATGGAGTCATCACGAGCCTGATGAAACGCCGTTAGTCAGGTTTCATTAGAGAGAATAGTTTCATATAACAAAACAATACTTACGTTTGTTATAATGATAGGTAATTTGCTGTATTGAGTGACTAAAGACTTACATAACCACTCTTAAAGGTTGTCCCCTGAACAAGGACATGTGCGTTGTGGAGATCCGGGATGATACCCTGTTGAGTCCCGGGTCTCTTTCGCTCGCAGTAGCTCTCTCCCTTCAAGCTCTGCGTGAGAAGATAAACACTTCGCTTCACCACCAAGAAATCCGCCTCCAAGCGGACCAGTTTTCAACCAACCAGTTCATTTCATAGTGATAAGAGCCGCGTTCTTTCCCTCAGGGGAACAGGGCGCGGCTTTTTCGTTGTAGAAAACTTTTTTCAAAAGACCTGTCACACTTTTCTGCTGCCACGCCAATAGCTTGTGAATCCTATGCAAGCAGCAGCACATAATATAGAACCCGTCATGGACCGCGAACGGTTTACTGACCTCATCACAGATCATCACCGTGGACTCACGGCTTACGCCACAGTTCTGGCGAAATCCCAGAGCACAGCTAATGATCTTCTCCAGGACTCGTATATCGTCGCCTGGAAGAGTGTGGGGAAGTTCGATCAATCGCGGGACTTCGGATGCTGGCTGCGTGGGGTTATTCGTAATAAGTGGCGGGAACATTGTCGCCGCTATAAACGCGAAACCGTTCTCGATGACGACGTTCTCGAGAGATTAGAAGCCGTCTTCATAGACGAGCCGGACAACGAACTGTTCCACCGCCTGAGTGACTGCCGCGCTAAGCTGCCGGATCTCATGCAAGAGGCGATCTGCTGCACATACGATGAGGGACGCACCTCTGATGACGCCGCAGATGTCCTCAAAACCAGTGCGAGCGCATTGCGAAAACGTCTCGAAAGAGCCCGTTCTGCCCTGCGTGAGTGCCTCAGCCAAAACCAACCATCCAACTAACAGAACAACACGATTATGACCATGAAACCAGAAGACCACCTCATCGATGAACTTCTCAAGCAACAAGCTGAGAAAGATCAACCCGTTGAGATTCCTGAAAGTCTAAAGAAAGCTCTCGCTGAAGAAGAGTCTCAAAAAAGCCGCTCTTACATGTGGCCGATACTCCTTTCCTCCGCTGCCGTCGCTACTGTTGCTCTATACGTAGTCTCTCAGCCAATTGTTCGCAAAAGCAATATCTTAGCTGTGAATGAAAGTGAGCAGATGATTGCACCAGAACAGGAAATGCGAGCGCCTTTGGAGAAATTGGCGAGGGGCAAAGAAGCGAAGAAGCCAACTGCTCCTAGTTCTAGGCGGATGCGTGTCCTCGCCGCTGAGGCTCTTTCCGATGTATCGGCGCCAGTTCCAGATGAGTCAGTGTCACGTCCAAATATATCAGTGCCAACTCCAGAGGGATTAGACTTCGGAGCTGGTGAGGATTTCGGCAATGGACTCGGCGACGAAGTAGTGGCCAAACTAAGTGCAGAGCAATTAGCGGCTATTAGTATTAGTGAGAGTGAAGTATCAGTAGATGCTTTTGTATCTCAGGCGAACTCGCCTTCAGTGACTAGGCGGCAAAATAAACTTTCACCAAAGATCCAAACTCTCACTGAACGAAGAAGAATCGATATCCCCCGTGGAGCGAAGCCACTTGATTTGCGTCGTGGAAATCAATACGGAACTCTCGTAGATCCCAAATGGGCGACTCCGTTGGAGGCTCCTCTTTCCACATTCTCAGTCGATGTTGATACGGCATCTTACACGAACTTTCGCCGTTCAGTCACAGATGGGCAGGGGATTCATCCTGACTCAGTTCGCATAGAGGAAATGATCAACTACTTCTCCTACGACTATGCACAACCGAAAGGAGATGCCGCATTTGGCTTCGATACACAGCTCGCGACTTGTCCGTGGGAAAAGGATCATCTCCTCGCTCGTGTCGCCATTCAGGGCAAGGACGTCGACGCTGCCGAGCGTCCAGGATCGAACCTCGTCTTCTTGTTAGACGTGTCTGGGTCCATGAACGATTCACGGAAGCTTCCACTTCTTCAGCGGTCTATGATCCTGCTCCTCGAGCAATTAGATGAGAGAGATAGTGTATCGATCGTTGTCTACGCTGGGCGAGATGCCGTCGTCTTAGAGCCGACTCGCCTCACCGCAGAAGGTCGTCTCGCAGCGATTAAGGCCATGGAAACTCTCCAGTCAGGCGGAGGGACAAATGGTGGAGCCGGTATTAAGCGTGCCTATGAACTTGCTACGAAGAATTTCGTAAAAGGTGGGGTGAATCGTGTATTGCTCGCCACAGATGGAGACTTCAATGTCGGCACGACAAGCGATCAAGCGCTGGTTGATCTCGTGAAGGAAAAGTCATCTGCAGGGATCTATCTCAGCGTCCTAGGGC
Organism: uncultured Verrucomicrobiales bacterium; assembly: GCA_937952875.1. Lineage (GTDB taxonomy): Bacteria > Verrucomicrobiota > Verrucomicrobiia > Verrucomicrobiales > Akkermansiaceae > CALFDI01. The sequence goes on along the minus strand of CALFDI010000219.1, from coordinate 2,498 downwards.
TCGGCTCAGGAAATCTGAATGACCGCATGCTGGAGTCGATCTCGAATGACGGGAATGGAAACTACTTCTTCATCGATAGTGATCGTGAGGCGCGGAACGTATTCTTTAAAAAGCTTACGGGAACCCTCGTCACCATCGCAAAGGATGTCAAAATTCAGATCGAGTTCAATCCAGGCAAAGTGCAGGCGTATCGCCTTCTTGGTTACGCGAACCGTCAGCTCAAGGCTGAAGACTTTAATAACGATAAGGTCGATGCAGGAGACATCGGTGCTGGCCACACTGTGACCGCCTTCTACGAGATCGTGCCCGTTGGTGTAGAGTCGTCAATCCGCCCGAAGGTAGATCAATTAAAGTATCAAATAGAGAACACTCCTAAGCGTAAGGTGGCTGCTAGCAACGACTGGTTTACACTAAAGCTTCGCCACAAAGCGCCAGACGGTGACAAGAGCATTCTGACAACTCAATTTGTAGTAGATGATCCAGTGGCACTCACACAGGCAGGTCGTGACTTTCAGTTTGCCACCAGCGTGCTCATGACCGGTATGAAGCTCCGTGGCATGGACGTTGCTAAGAGCATGAGCTGGGAGAAGATTCAGCAATCTGCTGAGGCAGTATCTGGCGATGACGAAGCGCGTGTTGAATTTGTCGAGCTTATCAAGAAATTGAAATAATATAACATCTAGGGTGCCTCCACCCGTGCACGTAGAAAGAGAGTGCCTCTCTCTGGGAGATCCAGAGTCTGCATACTCGCTGCTGCCGGCGCCCTGAGAGTATTATTCGGATCGAGCAGTGGCCTCCAGTTCAGGAGGTCACTGCTTTCTTCTATGAGAAGGCGGCGGTTCGCGGGTCTGAGAAATGTGAGACTTTCTGTGCCAGTGAGATCTAATCGGAAACGCGAAGTGCTATCTTCAGGATCAGTCCCAGTGAGGAATTCTAGCTGATTCGAATCACCGTCACCATCGGCATCTCCGTCCATCGGGAGCACACTGCCTAGCTGAGAAATGGACCATTCGGAGTATGATTGCCGAGTAGTCAGATCATTTTCGATCCAATCGCGAATCAGAGCAATCGCGTCTACGTCCTCTTCCGTAGACGCTAAGGGAGGCATACGATTTGGACCATTTGAGAGACGCGTGAGGAGCGCGGAGTGATCGCTATCACCAGGGGTGATTACGCGATTGTCAGGGTCTCCGAGCGAGTCAGACAGCAGGCCGCGGATGAGATTGCTCGCATCTGTATTGATGCTGAGTCGTGTATCGAAGTTCGCCGGAGTGATGGCGACATCTTGTCGGTGGCACATGGCACAGTTCACATCCAGATAGGCCCGCACTCTCGCTTCGCGGCTGACACTATTATCTTCTAGCGCGGGATGCGCAGGTAATCTGCGAGATACGGGAGGTGAAGTATTGAAAAAGCCAGCACATGCAAGAGCGTCAATCTGATCACTTCCCAGCGCTCCGGATCGGTTCAGTTGAGGAGAGTGAAAGGATAAAGCATAATTGTTCGATGGAAGGTGACAGGTCATACAGTCATTGCGAGAAGGATACTGCCAAGTTTGTGTGATAGGGCTGCCATTCTCGATAATCTGAAGATCTTCATTCAGACCATCAGGTCCTATGAGATCGGCATCTGATCCATCAGCTCGCCAGCGGTAGGAGAGACCGTAGGCTCCGGTAGCTGTCTTTACGATAAAACGAGTTTCTAGCTTTCGCGATGTGGTGGGATTCCCGCGTTCCATTTCGAGATCGAAGTGCTTGATCCAGATCTGGCCAGTGGGAAAGTCCCATGAGTCTTCTTCCGAGAAGGTCATCGTAGAGCTACCATCTGGAATGGAAAACCAGCGCTTCTTCGTCGCATGATCTGACCAGAAGGGGAGATTCACATCATAGCCATATATACCAGTATGTGGGGTTAATGTCTGGAGCTGAGAAAAGGCGCCAGTCTCTGAGAGGCGTTGAGGTGCGGCGTTACTCGAGCTAGCACGGACTAAACGCAAAATTTCTCCCGAGGACAGATTACAGCAGAGGAGGTCATTGTTAGAGGGATCGATTCCAAAGCCGGCGATGCGATTCTGTGTGAGCAGTTGTTGACGCGTCCATGAGCCATTTGCCTGCTCGCTTAAGCTCCAGAAGCGTCCACTGTTGTAGTCTGTGAAGATATAATGCCCGAAGAGTTCAGAAATTCGGCTACCACGATAAACGATTCCTCCCGTAATACTAGATCCATCAGAGCGAGGGTAGGCGTGAATGGGCTCGTGGAAGTTAAATGCATCGAGCTGAGTTTGCGTGGTGCTACCAGCAGGCCCGGCATTGTGCGCGATGTCTCCTTCCCGGCGGGACCAGCCGCAGTCTTCTCCTCCAGAGACGAGATTAATCTCTTCCCGCGCGCCCTGGCCGACGTCTGCTATGAAGCATCTTCCTGTGGCTGAGTCGAAGGTGAAACGAAACGGATTTCTTAATCCTGCTACCCAGATCTCTGTGCGGACATTTGTTCCTGAG
>CALFDI010000218.1 GCA_937952875.1 uncultured Verrucomicrobiales bacterium | reverse complement strand
TCATGGATGCTATTCCTCCACGCTGTATCTCGACTTGGATATGCGAGGCGCCAGCATCGAGCGAATTCTCCACTAATTCCTTAATCACGCTGGCAGGGCGCTCGATTACCTCACCTGCCGCCACCTGGCTGGCAAGAGTATCGGACATCACAGCGATCTTCCCCACGGCTGGAGTCTGGAATGACTCACTGACTATCTCAATAGGAGAATCAGAAAAAATCCACAATCGGTCATCGCTAGCGGGCGAACCAGTCCACCATGACTCCTGCGGCTTTGAGCGAGATTCCCGGGATCGAGGCGATCTCTTCCGGGCTCGCTTCTCGCACTTTCTCGACGCTGCCGAATTTCTTGAGTAACGCTTCTTTCCGCCGGTTGGTAATTCCTGGGCAGTCGTCTAAGTAACTCTCTTTAATCCTCTTGCGACGCAAAAGATCATTATATCCATTAGCAAACCGGTGCGCTTCATCGCGAATTCTTTGCATCAGTTTAAGCGCCCCACGGTCGTGAGGGATCAGAATAGGCTCACTAACTCCAGGCTTAAAGATTTCTTCTTCACGCTTAGCGAGACCGACGATTGGGAGATCTTGCAGACCGAGAGCCTTAAGCTCACGATAGGCAGAACTGAGCTGCCCCTTACCTCCGTCTACGATGACCAGATCTGGTAAAATAATGGGCGACTTCCCTTCCCTCGCCATGCGTCTCAAGATGTCGACATTTCCTTCCTGAGAGTCCATCTCCTCGCCAGCAGCCTCGATATTTTCTCGTAGGATACGTCCATATCGGCGACGCACGACTTCTGCCATCGAGGCAAAATCATCTTGTCCTTCGACCGTGCGGATACGGTATCTCCGATAATTTTGATTATCAGGCGCTCCATTTGTAAATCGCACCATACTCGCTACGATATGGTTCGATGAGACATTCGAAATGTCAAAGCACTCCATAATCTTAGGAGGACGGACGAGACCTAACTCTTCACCTAATTCGGCTAAATCTTCTACCGGACGCACAGTCGTGGGAACACCTCTCCCTCGTGTAAACTGACGAGTAGGGCTCAGAGTTTTCTCTAAATTTCCGATGATATCTCTGAGACGTGCCGCCTTTTCAAAGTCCAGCCTAGCAGCAGCCTTCTCCATCTCTTCTTTGAGAGACTTGAGCTTTTCACGGCGGCCCTTTCCAGACAGGAGTTCTGCAGCTGAATCAACAAGGGACATATAGTCGCTGCGATCGATTCGGCCGACGCAAGGAGCCGCGCAATTCCGAATCACATCCGCATTACAATGCTTATAATCCTGCTCTCCCGGCACCTTCGGACGACAGACTCGCAGGCCAAACTCCTTATTCACCCAAGCAATCGTGGACCGTAACGCCGAGGAGTGAGGAAAGGGCCCAAAATATTTGACTCCAGGAGCCTCCTTCTTGATCCGTGTCGTGATAAAGCGTGGCCACGGTTCATTCGTATCCAGCTTCACCAAGAGAAACCTCTTATCATCTCGAAAGGCGACATTATAACGGGGCCGATACTGCTTAATCAGCTTTCCTTCGAGTAAGAGAGACTCCTGCTCATTGCGCACAATATGGATTTCAAAATCCCAAATCGACGCTATCAGAGCACGAGTTTTCCTATCTGCCATTGTTTTTCTACTAGGAGAAAAATAGTTGGCTAACCGTTTACGTAGATCTTTTGCCTTCCCGACGTAGATGATAGACCCAAGTCTATCTTTATGCAGGTAGACGCCCGGCTTATGCGGCACGTCTTTGAGTCTTTTCTTAAGATCTGGCTGCTCCATTTATTCAACGATCAAGACAAAGCCTCCATAGGCAGGCATATCAATTTCACCAGCAGTGAAGCGCGCATTGGTCGCATCTGATAGTAAAAGACCAGACTGATCGACCTTTACGGTCTTAGACTGTTTCTCGCCATTGATCCCTGCAATGTATGTCTTATCACCCAAGCGCCTTTGTAGGACAACATACTTCCCAGGATAACCCTCGATTAGCTTCGTTTCATCCCACGTCGTTGGCACAGCCTTAAGGAATGTTTTCCACTCATCCGGAATGCCTTTATAGGCCTCTACTGAATCCGCTGGATGGAGAAATCCACTTTCAAAGATCACAGCCAAAGCCAACTCATGAGCATCAGTCGTAATGTGAGGCTGAACAAAGTCTGAAAAACAAACAGGGGTGAAATCCATAGAGCCTATGACATTTCTCGTAAATGGTAGCATCGTATTCTGTGCAGGTGCGAGATGAGCATAAGGCTCCGCATCGAAGGTATAATTCTCGGATCCACGCACCGCTTCCATAGTGAGTAGATTCGGCCACGTGCGCTCCCATCCGCGAGGAGCAGTGCAGCCATGGAAATTCACCATAATTTGGAAATCTGCAGCATCTCGTAGGATCTCATTATACTGCCTCATCACGAACTGCTTATCACTCTGAAAGAAGTCAATCTTCACTCCCTTAACGCCTAGCTTTTGTAATTTGGCAAACTCTGCGCGCCGAGCGACAGGCTCGTGCATAAGATTCCGAGGCTCTTCCTGGACCCAGTTGTGAGGGCCACCAGAATTATACCATAGCAGAATATCGACTCCCTTGTCTTTCCCGTAGGCAACGAGATCTTCGATGATTGTCTCGCTTATTGTATTCCAATTCGCATCGACGAGCGAGTAAGGCCAGCCCATCTCTGCGGCAAGATCGATAAACGTTTTCAGCTTGGCTTCGTCACGGCTGCTCGCGTGATCTGAAAGCCAGCTCCAGCTCACTGTCCCGGGCTTGATCCAGCTAGTGTCTTTGACTTGATTCTCAGGCGCGAGGTCGAAGACCATATTACTTTCCACGATGCCTGCAAGATTCTCACTAACAACGATGAAGCGCCATGGAAGAGCCCACGGGAGAGTGTGCGACGCTTTGTTAGATCCCAGTCCACCGGCTTCATTCTGTGGCGGAGCAACGACACGATAGAGCCCGCCTTTCGGCTCTGG
>CALFDI010000217.1 GCA_937952875.1 uncultured Verrucomicrobiales bacterium | reverse complement strand
AATTCACTATGGCGCTGAGCGCTATGACAGCTTGAGGGCGTGAGTCAAAGTCATCATCAGAGAGCACTTCAGGATGCATCGCTGCACATAGAGCGCCATAGGCACCAGCGCCGGCTGCCATAACAACTATGCGATCTGGATCGATCCCGAGTTGGTGGTGATTTTGACGAAGTCGAAGTATAGCCGACTGGATGTCATGCACTGAGTCTTCGGGTGATCCGTTAAACTTACCACGTGTGCGATACTCAAAAGTAACGGCTAACATTCCACGATGAGCATAGTGATGACACTGTGGGACAAATTGAGTCGGGCTGCCATTATCCCAGATTCCGCCATGGAAAAAAGCGATGACTGGCATGTTTTCTTTGCGTTCTTCAGGCAGGAAAAAGTGTGCCTGTAACTTATGCCCATCGACTTCAGTATAGACGTAGCTATCCGCTTCCTTGAGTAACTCAAGATCGCGTTCAGCTCCTATTACTGGTGAATGAGTAGTTGGATTCATGCGTTAAGAAAAGATGCACTCCATAAAGTCCGGAAGATAGAGGGCAAATAAGGAATTTGTGACAGAGTTTCACCCTTTAGGCGTCTTGGGGCAAGAATTTCCAGTGACAGATGGGCTTTTGAAATGGTTTTATGTCGGCAGATGAACGTTTTATCTAAATTCCCCTTACTTTTTGCCCTCGTGTTCATTGTCAACTTGACCAGTGCTGCGAATGCCCAGGTGACAGCTAAGGATTTATCGAACACATATGAGTCCTGGCGCAATGCGATGGTGAGAAAGGATGCCCGCTCATGGCAGAGCCTGACTTCCCAGCGCCGCCAGGTAGAAGTGAAGAATCGAATTCTATCTGCAAAGGCTCCTTTTCCACGGGCGTTATTCGATACGCCAACAGCTCCACCTAGTATACGCGGTCTTAAGATGGTGGGTGCATTAGAAAAGCACGGGATAGCTAAAGTGACTTGGTTTGGAAAAGTCAATTTCGGCATCGGTGGTGATCCGACGAATAATTTGTATGTCGTTTCATTTTTAAATGAAGGCGGCCGCTGGAAATACGATGGGGCTGAATTTGTCAATTTAATGGCTCTTCCTGATGTGCGGAAGCAATTGGAGTCTGGTGATACAAGTTTTATAAAAGGAGCGGACTTTCAGCCTGTTTCAAAGCGCCCTCCTGTGCCGAAATCTGTAGATCGAGTGAAATATATCGCGAAGGTGTATGCCTTTTGTCCCGGTCGTGCTGTAGATGTCTCTATCAATGGGATCAGTCAGCACCGTTTCCAAAATGACCAGCAGGCTCAAGTGGTTATTGGTGGAGCAAAAGACGGGAAGAATAGTATCTCTTGCAAAATACGGACTCTAGAGGGAGGTCTAGGCAATGAGGCGTTTACCGTGCGTGTCTATCTCGTGAACGAGAACGACCTAAAGACTCCAGTGAAAATCTACGAATACCTGGTGAATGAAGGTGGTAAAGTTAAGCCTTCTCTCAATGGAAGCTTTGCGATTACCCCGGATTTAGGACGCAGGTTACTGCGGAGGTAGTAAGCGGTCTTACTGCGTATAGTGCTGCGCTATGAAAAAGGCTGCAGTAGCGAGAATTGCAATCCAGATGATTTTGGCAAATAGCTTATTCCCTGTTTTCTTGGCACTTGTCGCCTTGAAGTTGACAACTTGTGTCGCGTCTTCACCAGTGTAGGTCATGGTGTAATATGCCCTGCGCTTATTTGTTGCGAGCTGGTCTTGAAGATCATCGTTTTTCATAGCTGTGAAGATGGCGTTTCTGTCAGTCTACTTATTTAAATTAACTGATAATTAAGAAATACGAAATAAAAGTGGCCGCGTCAACTTGTTTTGCTGTGCTGTGAAGTCCCGTGAGTTCTGTAACGAGTTAACTGCGTGCATCATACCAGAAGCTGTTGCCAGCATCTTGGTCGTTGCCTTTAAAGACGCGGAGGACAAAGCTTGGATTTTTGACTAAATACCAATCTCCGAATTGATCGAATTTTCGACATGAGGTGATAACAGGGTTTCTCCAAACGGTGCCGTATTTGAGCCCGCGTTTTTTGCCGAGTGCTTTGAGCCGTTTGGCAAAATCTACGTCTTCGATAGTAACATAATCAGGGTTGAATCCTCCGAGTGTCTCAAAATCCTTTCTGAGGCACCAGAACATACAGAAGCTCACGCCGTGGATCGCTAAAAATGGGACAACCATAGCGACGCTGCAGCATACGCCGAGAGACCAACGTTCTGGTAAAACCCCAGCGCCTCCTCCAATAAACTTCTGAGTTGCTAGCTTTTCTAACATCTCATGAAGAGTGAGTGGCTGCATGAGGGAGTCCGCATCTATGGTGACGAGCACGTCGCCCGTGGCTGCTGCGGCTCCTGCATTCCGGATGAGTGAGAGATTTTTCGCGTCTTCGTGCACGACTACGGCGCCACGCTCACGTGCGATGTCTTCTGTGCGATCTGTGCATCGATTGAGGACGACGATGCATTCGACAGGCTGGGTAATAGATTGAGCAGCTACTTTGATCGCATCGAGGCAGAGCGGCAGGTAGTGTTCTTCGTTGTGCGCAGGTATGACAACCGATACTGAGTTCATCTCCGAGGACTATCATGCTTTAGCTGGGAGATGCATGTTTTTCTTGTGAATTTTTTTGAGAAGATGTGGCTCTGATGTTCAGTTGTATTTTGCTCGAGCTTAGAGCTGTAGTAGTTCTTTTGCCTTCTCGAGCGTTGCTGGAGCGGGGATTGGTTTGAGCCATGTTTCCTTGCGGAACCAGGTGCGTTGACGTTTCGCGTAGCGGCTCGTGGCTGCACTCACTTGGTAGAGGCACTTTTCTCGAGTGATGTCTTTATCCAGCATTTGTTCGATTTCTCTGAAGCCGATGGCTTTACGGCATGTTTCAGAGGCGATGCCTCGAAGAGCTGTGACTTCAGCACTGGCCTTGCGCGCAAGGAGTATGTCTGTGCGAGACTGAATGCGTGTGCGTAGAGCCTCGGCATCCCACTGGATCACAAGTCCACGGAGGTCTTTGTCTTTTTCATCCGATGTCTTTTTCCAGTCAGATTTGATCTTAGACATCTTCTCGCCAGAGAGCAGGCAGATCTCGAGTGCGCGGATGACGTAACGTCGATTTTTGAGATTCGTCTGTGCAGCACCTTCTGGGTCGAGCGTTTCTAACTCGGCGATGAGTGAGGCGTCGTCCCTCTTTTCTAATTCATCACGAAGAGCTTGGTCTCCAGGAGGGACGGGCGATGGTCCATGAGTGAGAAATTTTAAATAGAGTCCAGATCCACCAGTAATGATCGGTGTCTTTCCACGTTCCTGAATGTCCGCAATGATAGGGAGAGCCAGCTCGCGGTATTGCATGGCGTCGCAGAGATCTGTTGGCTCGAGAACGCTGAATAAGTGATGCGGTGCTTGCGCCTTTTCTTCTTCGTCAGGCGCAGCGCTGATGGTCTCGAGGCCTTTGTAGATTTGATAGGCATCTGCGTTGACGATTTCTCCGCCGAGGTCTTTGGCGAGTGCGATAGCGAGAGATGTTTTGCCAGAGGCTGTGGGGCCGCAGATGTAGATGGGGGAAGTCATGGGAAAAGGGAGTTCTAGTATGAAAAAGAAAACCTGCCCGAGCCAGTCGGCCACAGGCAGGTGATAAATGAATGTCTGTAGCGCTTATGCGTCTGTCTTAGGCTCTTCTGCCTGGTCTTCAGATGTTGGCGCTTCGGTGTCTGCTTCAGTCTGTGTAGAAGAGGTATTGTCCTCTGCTGGAGCTTCTTCGCTCTGAGGCGCAGGAGTCTCTTCTACGGCAGGAGTCGGTGCAGTCGCGGCGGCTTCAGCTTCAGCCTTTGCCTTGGCTGCGGCTTCGATTGCAGCCTGTTCCTCAGCTTCGGCTTTCACCTTAGCAGCTGCGACGGCTGCCATAGATGGGGCGGCAGTAGGAGCTGTTGATTCTGGGGTGTTTCCGTTTTCGTCTAGTTCAGGCTTCTGCTCAGCGAGAGGTTTATCAGGAGTTTCATATTCGGACTTTTCCTTCGCGACATTGATCACCATGCGGCGGCCGAGGTAATACTGATCATGTAGCACTTCGATCGCACGTTGTGCCTCATCAGCAGTGGCCATGGTGATAAAGCCATAGCCTTTAGAGCGATGCGTGTGGCGGTTGTAGACGACTTCTACGCGGCGGACGGTGCCGACTCCCTTGAACAGTTCTTCGAGATCGTGTTCAGCAGCGTCGTAAGATAAGTTTCCGATGTAAAGGCGACCATTTTTGACTGAGCCAGGCTCGACTTTTGTGCGCTTTGGACGGCGCTTACGTGGCGGTTCATTTTTCTCCTTAGGGGCGTGACTTTTCTCGCTCCGGCGGACTTTCTGGTCTCCTTCGATAGTGAGCTTTTCACGGCGTGGCTTTCGATCGTTGTTATTGCGGTTCCTCTTAGGTGGCTCTGGCGGTGTGTAGAGGCCGAGCATTTTGAGAATTTTTTGGAAGAATGTTAGCTTTGGCGCTGGCTTCGGTCCGCGGCGGCGTCCTCCACCAGATTGGCGACCTTGGTTTTCACCTTTTGGGCGATTGCCACCTTGCTTGTTTCGATTGCCACCACCGTTACCGTTTTTCGGTCCACGTCTGCGTCCCTGGCCTGGCTGGCGCCCTTGTTTTGGCTGACCGTCTTTTCCTTCTCCGTGTGCAGTGGGGGCTGAGCCTTCCTGTCCTTCTGGGCGTGGGCCGCGCTTTGAATTGTTACGGCGTCTATTTCGATTGCGGTTTCTGTTGCGGTTCTTACCGCCTTCTCCGTTGTTGGAGGGTGTTGGTTTGGAGTCTTCTGACATTGTCTTTTGCTTCGTTAATGCTGTCGGTAGTAGGCAGTGTCTCTTGTGAAGGAGCATTGAGGTGCAGGGCGGCGATTTCATTTCCACAATATGGTGGAGAAGGGAGAATCGATTCCTGCGAGGAGTCCTCTAGCAGCAGAATCAGCGGGCATTCACCTGTGAGCTAGGGAGTATGGCTGATATGCTCTTTTTAATAAAATAAAAGACTGAGTGCTGGTCCGTATGAGACTGCTCTGTGTGCCGACAGATGTGAGTGTATCTGTATATGTTTTATGTTGCTAGCAGTCGTGCTAACGCGCGGACGCTAGTGGCTGGTAGGTAAAAGGCAAGGGCGCTTCTATTTAGAACATGATTTTTTGTATGAATCTCTGGTGTCTGAGCGCAGTCTGATTAGGG
>CALFDI010000216.1 GCA_937952875.1 uncultured Verrucomicrobiales bacterium | reverse complement strand
AATGGGTTATTTTGAAAAAATTCGCCTGCGAGAAAGTCGAACTTCTGCCCATCGACATGCTCAGTAGCGATCATGCGGTTATCCGTGATCACCTTCCCCTCACTCACACGAAGGAGAAGCGTAACGCCCTTTTTCGCATAACGGGCGGTGGCATGAACTTCTTCGCGAATCTTTGGCAAAGCGTCATTAATCTCATCCATGGCGATCGGACAGTGATAGACATCGATGAGCTGACGGCCGCGGCCATTTTTCTGAAATCCAATCGGCCCGATCTTACCGTCACGAGGTCGATCAAAATGCGGAGTGATCTTTGACCGATACCCCCACTGCTGAGGCGAAGCGATGGCGGGATTCACCTCAAGAGTGAGATCTGCCATGTGTTGGAGAAGTTCGGCGACTTGAGCTGTTTTGATCTCAAGCTGTTTCTCGTATTTTAGATTCTGATATTGGCAGCCACCGCATTGGCCGAAGAGTTTGCACTTGGGCTCGACGCGGTCTGGAGAGTCGCGAATGACCTCAATGAGATCGGCGTGCGAGCAGTTCTTTTCATTTCGAAAAATACGAGCTCTCACACGCTCACCCGGCAAGCAATGAGGAACTAAGACGACCCAGTCATCCTCTCCGTATCGAGCCACGCCCAGCGCCATGTTCGTTAGGCTCTCTATTTCGAGTTCTAGCTCTTCATGATAGCCGAAGGGTTCTGCGACAAATTTCTTAGGGACCTCCATGAGCGGACGCTGCCTCTGTCTGGAGCCGAGGAAAAGCCGAAAGAGTGTTTTTTCTGTTTGTGATGCGATCCACCTCTCCTAGTCTTGGCCACGATGACATCTGCTCCGGGCCTCATAGATTATCTGAAACACCTTCAGGTCAAGGGGCAGACGCATATTCATCTCGATCACGATGCGAAACAAGTGCTGCGCGAGCTCTATAAAAAGGCACGAGCCGCTCGAATGCCTCAACAGCAAGTCGTCAACACGCCAGCTCAGCCAGTCGCTCCCACAAAACCAGTCAGCGCTCCGAACCCTGACTTCGCCAACCCTGCAGCTCGATTAGAACCTCAGCCGAAGAAAGCCGCGCCTCTTCCAGTTGCAAAACTCACTCCAACACAGGGATCAATCTCGGAGAGACTCACAGCTCTCAAAGCCCAAGCTTCTCAATGGCCTGCATTCGCAAAGCTAGGCACGCTACGCTCTACGATGGTCTTTTCTGCAGGAAATCCCGAAGCGGACATCATGCTTGTGGGCGAAGCTCCGGGCTTCCAAGACGAGCGGGCACAGTCCCCTTTCGCTGGGCCTGCCGGTGATAAACTAGAAGGCATCCTCAAGGCAATGGGCCTGAGCCGCGACGAAGTCTACATCACGAACGTCGTCAAATACCGCCCTGCCATGGCGGACCAATCAACGGGAAATCGAAAACCAAGTGAGGCAGAAATCTCTGCGAGCCTTCCTTTTCTCAATGAGGAAATTTCGATTGTTCAGCCAAAAGTCATCATTGCACTCGGTGCGACTGCAGCGAAAAGCCTGCTCGGGGGAAATGGCAGCCTCGCCTCACAGCGCGGAGCCTGGCACTCATATGAAGGCACGCCTGTGCGGGTCAGTTATCACCCGAGCTATCTCCTTCATAACGAGAAATCCATCAGCGATAAGCGCCAAGTCTGGGAAGATATGTTGGCAGTGATGGAAAAAATGCAGATGCAGATTTCAGAAAAGCAGCGAGGGTATTTTAAGCCAAAAGCTTAAGGGCACCTCTTTATCTGCACATGAAATTTCTACTTCCTCTGTTCCTGTTGGCACCGCTTTGCCTCGCATCTCCTATCTCAGGAGTGCTCACTCTCTCAACTGATCCGGGCGATAACGTATTAGGAGTGGTCGTCAGCGTCACGGTGCCGACACCTTTCGGCCCTCGAACCGTTCAGCAACAAGATCAAACAGTCGTCAGCGGATTCCTTGAAATAGGAGGAAAAGCTAGCGCAACTACAGCAGTCGTAAGTGAAGCCGAACTACTAGGAGGCTCCCTAACATTCACAGACATGGCATTTTCCTTCCTCGGAGGCATACAATCAGTCAGGACTCAATCAGTTACTGGAACACCATCCACCATTTCAGATCCAGCAGCTGTGGATACGAATCAAAACTTCGATGCTGCAGCATTCCTCGTCACGCTGGATGGAGGGACAGTGAATGCAAATGGCATAGAAACCTTCTCTCAAACTCTCTCTACTGATCCACTCCCCGTCGCCGGACAAGGCCAGGGATCTATCGAGCTCGTGCAAACAGCGACTGCGCTCAATGTCACAAACTACATCGCCACCGTAAGTCTGCCAGTGAATGCAACTAATCCTGTGCAAAGCGGCACGAGCAATATTCAAGGCACGATCACAGTGACAGGGAGTCTGACCGCGTCTGGCCCAGTGAGAATTTATACAAATAGTTTCGTCCGCTGGGCAGTGGAGAATAATCTAGTCGATGACAACACGGCTCCCTCTTTTACAGAAGATGAGAATGGAGATGGTATTCCAAATGGACTCGCATGGGCACTCGGACTATCTGGTGATGAAGTGGTCTCAGAACCGATTCTCACGATTGATTCGGAGAGAAATGCGAGCCTTATCCTTGTAAACGAACTACAAGGACAAATCGACGTCGAATCAGGAACAGATCTCGACGTCGATAACTGGGAAAATCCGATTATGACTCTGACTGTAGGCAACACAGGAGACATCACACTTCCCGTCAGTTCTGATCCTAGAAGATTCTACAGACTCAAGGCTGTTGAACCAATGGAGTGATTCTTTTAGGGCCAAGATGGCCCTTTTCCTTAGGCTAACAGATCTTTTACGGCATCCATCTCGCTCTGAAGTTCTGCGATGCTGCCAGAAATTTTCTCTTGAGAGAAGGCGCTGACTTCGACTCCTTGGACGACACTCCAACTCTTTCCGTCTTCTGTGCGAATAGGCATGGAGGCGATGATACCTGCTGGGATGCCATAAGATCCATCACTGCAGACGGCTACGGATGTCCAGTCACCAGCTGGTGTGGGAGTGACTAGGCTGCGGACGGTATCAATCGCCGCATTTTCCGCAGAGGCAGCGGACGAGGCACCGCGAGCTTTTATGATTGCTGCGCCACGCTGTTGGACGTCTGGAATAAAGGTATTCTCTAACCATTCACGATCCGTGATGATGTCTGTGACGGGCTGGCCATTTATCAGAGCCGTCGTGAAGTCTGGATATTGGGTAGATGAGTGATTGCCCCAGATGCAGAGGTTCGTGACATCGCTTGAGTGGACGCCGGCCTTTTCTGCGAGTTGAGCTTTTGCACGGTTTTCATCGAGACGAGTCATGGCAAAGAAGCGGTCATTCGGCACGCCTGACGCATTTCTCATGGCGATGAGAGCATTCGTGTTACACGGATTACCGACTACTAATACTCTAATATCTTCTGCTGCTGAACGAGCGATTGCTTCACCTTGGCCAGTGAAGATCTTTCCGTTAATGCCGAGCAGATCGTTCCGCTCCATGCCTGGACCACGTGGGACGGACCCGACGAGTAAAGCCCAGTTCGCCCCTTTAAAGCCTTCATCTAAATCAGCTGTGGCGACGACTTCCGAGAGAAGAGGAAACGCACAGTCTTTCAATTCCATAACGGTGCCTTCTAAAGCAGGAAGGGCTTTTTCAATCTCAATGAGACGGAGATTAACGGGCTGGTCAGGGCCGAAGAGAGCGCCAGATGCGATGCGAAATAAAAGTGCATAACCAATCTGGCCAGCGGCGCCAGTGACGGAGACAGTGATCGGGGTTTTCATCATTCACTACGCTAGAGAGGCAAGCCGCCTTGGCTAGAACTTCTTGTGGCAACTTTACCAATATGAAGATCGAGTGTGAATGAACCGCTATTTCTTACTGCGCTTTCTCTGCGGTTTTTTCCTGAGTTGACTGTATGGCACGGCGTCTTCAGGGCGTGTCTCTTCCGTCTTATTCGGTTCTATTTTCGCCTTAAGAGCAGTGATCTGATCACGAAGGTGCGCGGCTCGTTCGAACTCAAGTTTCGAGGCTGCCTCTGCCATCTCAGACTCAAGTTCTGAGAGGACGTGGAGAGCATCGAAGTCGACTGAGTCATCCGCAGCCATGGGAGGGCCACCCATTTCTGCTTGGGTCGTTTTTCCTCCTCCTGCGTGAGAGAGGCTTTCTTGAACTGGACGGACGACGCTCTGAGGAGTGATTCCGTGCTTCTTGTTATGAGCGATCTGCTTTTCTCGACGGTAGTCAGTGACGTCCATAAGGCGCCGGATCGAGTCAGTGACGACATCTGCAAAGAGGACGCACTCTCCATTGACGTGGCGGGCAGCGCGTCCGGCTGTCTGGATCAAGCTCGTCTCATTTCTTAGAAATCCCTCCTTATCGGCATCTAGAATGCAGACGAGGGAGACCTCTGGTAGATCAAGGCCTTCTCGTAGAAGATTAATACCAACAAGAATATCACACTCGGCAGCACGCAGTGCGCGGAGAATTTCGACCCGCTCGACGGCATCGACATCCGAGTGAATGTAGCGAACTTTGAGGCCGACATTTTGCAAATACTCAGTCAGGTCTTCTGCCGTTTTTTTCGTGAGGGTGGTGACGAGAACGCGCTCATTCACCTTCACCCTTTCGTGGCAGAGAGCGATCGTTTTATCAATCTGCCCCTCTAAGGGATACATACTGAGAACCGGATCTAACAGACCCGTGGGCCGGATGATCTGTTCCGCTATGAGATGACGCCCACGTTGAAATGGATCAAAGGCCTCGACGGATTCTGTAGACGGGCTGGGTTCGACTTTGAGTCGCTTCAGGGCGAGTGGGTCGACTCCCTGACTGTCTTTTTTTCCAGTCGGGATAAATCCTTTATTTTCTGGGCGCGAATTGACGATTTCAAAAGGCCCGGGCGTCGCACTGACATAGACTCGCTGATGAGTCTTTCCCATGTATTCATCGAACTTGAGCGGTCTATTATCCATGGCCGATGGGAGGCGAAAGCCATGTTCTACGAGGACTTTTTTTCGACTCCTATCTCCCTCATACATCCCACGGACCTGGGGTAGAGTGACGTGGCTCTCATCTGCTAGAAGCAGAAAGTCATCTGGAAAAAAGTCTAACAGAGTGTAAGGACGAGCTCCTGCTGGGCGACCTGTGAGATGGCGCGAATAGTTCTCTATGCCTTGGCAAAAGCCCATTTCCTGCATCATCTCGATATCATACTCCGTCCGCATGCGGAGGCGTTGTGCCTCGATGAGTTTTCCCGCTTTTTCGAATTCTGCGATGGTTTGATCGAGTTCTTCTCGAATGGCCACTATCGCTGTCTTCATCTTGTCCTTAGATGTGACGAATTGCTTAGCAGGAAAAAATGTGTGACGCTCTTCACGGTTCACGACCTTACCTGTCATGGAATCGATTGCGCTGATGCGATCGATTTCTTCGCCAAAAAATTCGACCCGTATTGCAATATCTTCTAGATAAGCTGGATGCACATCGACGACGTCTCCCCTGACGCGAAATTTTCCACGCCCAAAGGCGATGTCATTTCTCTCGAATAAGAGGGAAACGAGACGAGAGAGGAATTCAGCCCGTCCCATCTGCTGGCCAGTGAAGACGGCGAGCATCGAATCCGAGTAATCATCTGGAGATCCCAAACCATAAATACACGACACAGATGCTATGACGATAGTATCTGGCCGAGTCAGAAGAGACCCCATGGTGCTGAGGCGAAGGCGCTCGATCTCTTCATTAATAGAGGAATCCTTCTCTATGTAGGTGTCTGAGCGCGGAATATACGCTTCTGGCTGATAGTAATCGAAGTAGCTGACAAAGTATTCGACAGCATTATGAGGAAAGAAGGCCTTGAACTCTGAGTAGAGCTGAGCTGCTAGAGTCTTATTGTGACTCATCACGAGCGTCGTTTTTCCCGTCCGCTGGATGAGATTTGCCATGGAAAAGGTCTTACCTGATCCAGTGACTCCCAGAAGAGTCTGGTGCCGATTTCCGGCCTCGATCGACTTAACGAGTTTAGCGATCGCTTGTGCCTGGTCGCCCTTCGGGCTGT
>CALFDI010000215.1 GCA_937952875.1 uncultured Verrucomicrobiales bacterium | reverse complement strand
CATCTTAGTCATCCCAGCCGCACCGCCAGTAACTCCTGCGCCCATTGAGCCTGAGCGATCCATAACGATTGCCATTGCCACAGTAAGCTTGCGGTGCTCATTTTTTAATTCCATGGAGACGGGCAGAAGATCATCTATGGGTGAATTGTAGTATCCTCCTGCTCCGAAAGATGTCTCACCGCCAGCCATAAGGAGACCTCCAGCTTGATCCCGCACGAAAAAGTCTAATGCCTCGAGAAATCCGTTTGGTAACTGATGAGCTGCGACATTATTTAGAATACATGCGCGAGCGCCCGCCAGCTGGCCGATGCGGACCTCTTTAGGACTATCCACGAGATCTATGGTAAATCCTTGGGCGGCGAGAGCTGCGGCAAGAGGATCGTTTTTATAATTCGTTAGGAGTAAGATGCGTGGGCCGCCAACGATCTCAGTCCATTGAGAAAGTTGGTTATTTCCTGGGTGAGCATCCTTTTCAGGAACGATTCTACCACGATACTCGTGGGCACCAGGCTTGGCTAATCTATCTGTGAATTCCACTCGGCCTACACCATTAATCAGAGTGACCTCTGTCTCTGTTAGTAGCTCATCATCTCGGAAGACCTGGAGAGGAAGTGGTCCATCCGAGTGCCCACGGACACCGATAGAAATGACGAAGGGTTCACCGAGTTGTGAGCGTTCAGGTATCGAAAGGCTCGATATGCGGAAGTCATCTGCGACTTCATCTCGAATGATTCGGTAATCGAGCGGTATGCCCTGAACGGCCAATTTTTCGGCGATGTCATTCAGTGGCTCGGTCGAGAATCCATCAGTGAATAGTAGCACTCGCGATGGGCGCTCATCGGAAGCAGAGCTCAGGACTGTCTGAAGTGCTAGATTCGTGCGAGTAAGAGTGCGGCTACCTGTGAAGATTTCCGTTTCATCATTTCCTTGAGGAAGAACTTCTGAGGCGTAATTCATGATCTTGAGTTGATCACGGCGAGACGGCTTGGACTCATCCAGAAGTTGCTTCCAGCCAGGATAATTGACATCGACTAAGTCTTCAGTGGACTCTGATCGATCGAGCAAGACCCAGAGATCGAGTGCTTTTTCTAGGCGATCTATCTGCGGATTTGCCAGAAGTAGGGTGACGAGCAGAATGATGGCAAGGCGAAGTGGCTTTAGTAATCCGAGCTTAGACCAAAACCAACCTGCGAAGAGAAAGGCGGGAATCAGGATAAACCATTCTGGAGATTCAAAAGTGGGCATGATCTAGGTTAGGATGGTTGCTCAGCTGAGTGGACTGATTGTTTTGGTCTGGTAAGATACCAGGCCGCTAGGAGGAGGGCGAGAGTCAGAAGAACCCAAAGTCGCCAATACTTGTCTGAGCGCGTATGAAGCTGAACAGCTGATCCATTCGAACTGACTTCATTGACTGCGGATGCGTGCGCGAGATCAGCTTCGCGAGTATCTGCAAAATGAATGGCTGCTGAGAGGAGTGGCTGATTTTGATGAGAGATTTCTAAAAAGCCTGGTGCACGAGGTGCCTTTGAAATCGTTAGGGGATACGGCACAGCATCGGTGGCGCCAAGTGGTGTGAACTTAGCAGTCGCCTCTGCGGGGATATTGAGTGGTTCCGCGCTTTCTAGATTGAGAGCTTGGTAGGCGATCTTTTGCTTCCTGAGGGATTCACAAAACCTATGAAGTAAGACTGCTGTGGCTGGGATGCGAAGAGCGTTCGATCGACTGAGATCGAAATTAAAAATGAGCTGCTGATAGGATCTTTCAGGTGCAGTTTCAGTTGCGGGGATAAGGGCATTTCTCAAAATAATGAGAGGGCGTTCTTTTTGCCACAAGAGAACGCGATCTGAGGAAAGCACTTCGATCTGGGTGCAATCTCGAGCGGCCAGCGGCTGCCAATTCAATCCATCAATTAACGGGTGGACCTCAGCGAAGATTCCTCCAGCTAAATACTTTCTCCCCGTAGTCGATTCATCAATAAGGACAATAGCATTATCTTCAGGAAGAATGGGTAGAAGGGGATCATATGCTATGATCTGGAGATCCGTTTCTGCGGAGTCCGTGCTACGCTGCAAACCAGAAAAGCCTTTAATGATTTTTTCGTCTAGCTTTCGATATTTTGACGAGAGATTTGCCTCTACGAAGAGGGTCTTCGGCTGCGGAATAATGAGGGGGAGGATATCATCCTGAGTAAATGAATCTGGACTAAGGTGTATCTCGCATCGCGGCGAACCTTCAGGGAATCGCCCCTGGATGGTAGCTATGGCTCCTGGCTGAAGTGTGACAGATTGATCTTCTGTGCGCCGACCATCAGGTGTCTGCACTGACCATTGGCGTGTTTGAGCTTCGTCGCTGAAGTTTCGAATCAAGGCAGTCCAGATAACAGCTCCTTCTTTTTCCTCGAATGATACGCCGGTGAATCCACAGTTCTGAATACTATGGCCTACCGACAATCTCTGAGCTGATAAAGGAAGTGTTTCACCTGCATGATCAGTCACGTAGAGCACGATGCCTTCGGTTCCCGCTAATGTGCGAGCGATGCGCAGAGCGCCTGCTGGATCTACGGCACCATCAGTAGGCGTCCAAGCTTCAAGGGCTTCGAGCAGTTCTGCTAGGTCATCGCCTTGATAGATGCGAGGGCGGCTAGGGTCGTGATCGATGACGAAATATTCGGCTCGAGCTGCTGTTCCACGCAGAGTGGGTAAGTCGCTTTGAAATGTAGAAAGGACATCACTTTTAAATACCTGCATGGAGGCAGAGGAATCGAGCACGATAGCGACCCTCTGTGTGGAGTGAGAGCTGAGATAGCGAGGCAGCACTAATATCCAAGTGAGGAGTAAGATGGCGAGAAGCTGCAGCCAGAACGGAAGCGATGTGGTAAAAGTCTCGAAACGGCGACCAGCAGATGATTCGCGCTGTGTTTTCTCTAATAGGAATAGAGTAGATGCCGGGATAACCTTGGCTCGTCTTTGAAGAAAATAGATGACCACTAGAGCTGGAATACCTAGCAGAGCGAGTAGTCCGAGTGGGTTTGTGAGAATGAGATTCATGCGGCAGGTTATTTCGTGCGCTCAAGTGCGCCCTGCTGGAGAGCTGTTTGAGTGAGGACTTTATGCAGCTCACCTTCAGCAGGGATGCGGGTCAGGAGAGTCCGGTGCCGGATCGCAGAATCGTGCCAGAGCTGGAAGTGTGTTTTATACGCCGCTCTGTAGCGTTCTAAGATCTGGCTGCTGATCCGGTGAGGATGCTTTGATTTTTTCTCCGCATCGATGAAGTCGCAGTTGCCTTCCCACTCAGGATCACTTTCTGATTTGAGTGTCGGAGCAAAAATGAGGCCGCTTCCTTGACGGTCTGTTAATGCTCTAACGATAGGAGTAGGAGATGCTTCAAAAAGAAGATCAGAGACGAGGACACGAATCGCATTCGGACGCACGGGCGCGCGCTCCATTGCTGGCGGTTGAGCTGGATCCGTCGGAGTTAGAGCCTGTCCTTCCTGTATCCACTGATGGCCTAAGATTGACTCGCTAGATACGGTCTTTATCTGATCACCTCGGATGAGTGTGCTGCGCAGCGAGGCTCCGGCTCTCAGTGCTGAGTGAGTGAGAAAGTAAACGAGTTGAGCTGTTCTTTCTGCCTTAAGTGGGATGAAAAACATCGAGTCTGACACATCGATAAAAAGGTCTATGACAGGTCTCACTTCTTCGCGGTAGAGCTTCATTGTATATTGCCCTGTTCTGGCATAGGCCTGCCAGTTGATGTGACGAGGATCATCCCCAGGGACATATGAGCGATGGTCTTGGAAGTCCATAGACGAACCGACTCCTGCACCGCGAAATTCGCCAGACAGTCCTTTCCAGACCTGTGATCTCAGTGGGAGGCGTAATTGCTCTGCCACTTGTGAAGCTTGAGTGGAGAAAGTATGGAGATCAGTCGAATTATGCATTGTTAATCTGAGATCGAGATTACCTGTCATATTTAGCGAGATCACCCTCAAAATACATCATTTCTTCACGGAATGTGTCAGGGGTTATAAATCGCTTGAGTTGGGCATTGCTAAAACTGTGATATCCCTTCAAAAAGTGTGTGCTTCTGAATTCGTCAGAAGCGAAACGTTTTATGAGTGAGCATGATTGAAGACCAACGTGATTTAGGTGATTTCGAAGAGAGAATGAATCAGTGGGTCTCAAAGCAAGGGATCCTCTTTCAGCTAAAACATGGAGCAGGAGGGTCAGGAATCATCTCTTCTCTGATCACACTCCTCATGCGTCTCGCGTTTCTCGCTGTGATAGTCGCTGGTGTTCTGTGGATAGTCGCTCTGAGAAAAGGCGGTGGTGAGAAGACAATGGCCAGAAATATCGAGCAATCTGTGGGTGCCTATTTCAAGGCAAGCGAGATTGAAGTAGATGGTGTGCGCCGTAGAGATGGGAAGATCACGGTTGATAAAATTGAATT
Source organism: uncultured Verrucomicrobiales bacterium (assembly GCA_937952875.1). Classification (GTDB taxonomy): domain Bacteria; phylum Verrucomicrobiota; class Verrucomicrobiia; order Verrucomicrobiales; family Akkermansiaceae; genus CALFDI01. The sequence goes on along the minus strand of CALFDI010000215.1, from coordinate 188 downwards.
AGTTGGTGGCCCTGACGCGTTCTTTGAAAAAATGTCAATTCGTGGGGTGAGCTGTGACCGCTCACGATTTGGAGATTTAAAAAATGTCTGGAATGCCGGTCAGATCAATATCTCGGCACTCGATGTTCTCATTCGTTCTGGATCAGAGACTGATGAAGAGGCTCGCCGCAGAATGGATACGCTCTTCG
>CALFDI010000214.1 GCA_937952875.1 uncultured Verrucomicrobiales bacterium | reverse complement strand
CTCGGTGGGAAGGCTGCCTTTTTTATTAAGAATAGTGACGGAGACGTGGTTAAGATCGATCGCAACCGGTTGATAGAGTTTCTGAAAAGTGCGGAGTAGCTCAGGAAGAGGTTTGGGTGGTTCTGTTGTTTCTTCCTCTTTTGATTTTGGGAAAAGGCTTGGATCTAGAGTGAGTTCTACGTTTTTGGCTGCTATGAGATCGAGTTCTTTGCCGATGAGTGATCCTAATGTGTATTTCACGCTTAGGTGATCAGAGCTAAGAGTCTTGATCGCTTTCTGGCCTGAATAGTTCACATCTGTCAGCGTGATGCCGGATCCTAATGTGCCATCTATTTCTGCAGATCCGCTGAGTCCCTGTTGATCGAGAGTGCTATTGAGCGCCTTTTTTACGAGACATCGAGCCCCGGGCCCATTGACCAGAGGCACGAGGATGATCGCTAGAATGCCACAGATGAGGAGTATTCGTTTAATGCGGCTAGGCTTTTTCTCCACCGTATTCTCGTCCTCGGTCTGAGGTTTAGGGGTTTTAGAGGAGCGTGGCATGATGCGTAAATCTTCGTCAGATCTTCGGTGGAACTATCTATTTAGCAAATAGTAAACCACATTACTGTATGGTTATGCAAAAGCTAAGGTGTTGACCGAAGGGGATGCCTAGTTTCCCATGTGCGCATGGCGCGAGCGAAGGCGGAAAACGACACAAAAAAGGCGAAAGTGCCACTCAAACGGGCATTCGAGTTTTACGGCTACCTCTTACGGTATAAGGGCACATTCATTCCATCCCTCGTTGCATTATTCATCACAGCAGCGCTTTCCCTCGCATTTCCCTACTTTATTACAAAATTGATCGGGCGTCCTCAAGACGCTTTGAAGAATGGAATCGATGCTGACCAAGTGGCAAATCAGATCGATGGAGTGGTGATTAGTCTCCTGATTGTGCTGGCAGTTCAGGCTGCAGTCTCCTTTTTCAGAGTTCAGGGCTTTATCCGCTCTGGAGAGAGTGCCTTGAATGATATCAGGAAGGATGTGTTTTCAAAAATTGTCCGCCTGCCAATGGCGTATCATATGGAGCAAAGGGCGGGCGAACTCAGCGGCCGCGTCGCGACTGATTTGGGAATTTTACGCGATACTCTCCTAACCACTGTGCCAGCATTTGTGCGGCACTTCGTTATTCTGATTGGTGGACTCATCGCGATCTTTATCGCTTCGACTAAGCTGGCCTCCATCATGCTCTTGAGCGTTCCTATCGTCGTTCTCGCTGTAGCGATCATTGGGAAAAAGATCAGAGGCTTTTCAAAAGCGGCGCAGGATTCTCTGTCAGAGAGCCAGATCGTGGTCGAAGAAGCCGTGCAGGGTATCTCAGCAGTGAAAAGTTTCACAAATGAACTCCTTGAAGAGGGAAAGTATTCGAAAGCTCTCGAGGCATTTCTCAAGGTAACATTTCGAGGTGCTCTAGCGCGTGCAGCCTTTGTGAGCTTCATCATTTTCGTCATGATGGGCACGATCGCCGCAGTCATATGGGTAGGGGCTAAGATGATGGTGAAGGGAGAGATCACGACGGAGCAGTTCACTCTTTTCATCATGTTTAGTGTCTTCGTGGCAGCGTCTCTCGGAAGCCTACCAGATATCATGAGCCAGTTTCAGAAAACGGCCGGAGCGACAGAGCGCCTGCAAGAGATGCTTAAGGAGCCAAGCGAAGATATTGAGGAAAGCGGTGCTGTTATTCAGAATGGATCTCTCGCGGTCAATGATCTCCATTTCTCGTATGCGGGCTCAGATACACCAGTCATCGCAGGATTTAACCTACAGGCTGCAGCTGGTGAACGTGTTGCTATTGTCGGCCCTAGTGGTGCCGGTAAATCGACTTTGTTCTCTCTTTTACTAGGATTCTACGAGGCTCAGAAGGGCAGTATCTTGATTGATGATAAAAGCCTCACTGACTGGGGGCTGAATGTGAGCCGTGGTTCTATGGCTGTCGTTCCTCAAGATGTGATCCTCTTCGGTGGGACGCTGGCTGAGAATATCGAGTATGGTAAGCCTGGTGCGAGTCTTGAAGAAATCCGAGACGCCGCTCGTAAGGCCAATGCGCTGGAATTTATAGAATCAACACCAGATGGATTTGACTCACTTGTCGGTCCGCGTGGTATGAAGCTGAGCGGTGGTCAGAGACAGCGCATCGCGATCGCACGTGCGATACTCGCTGATCCAAAGATCTTACTGCTCGATGAAGCCACGAGTGCACTCGATTCTGAGAGCGAGCGTCAGGTGCAAATCGCCCTAGATGAGCTCATGAAAAATCGCACGAGCCTCATCATCGCGCACCGCCTCTCTACAGTGAAAAATGCGGATCGCATCATCGTGCTCAGCGGTGGGAAAGCACTAGAAAGCGGCACACATGATCAACTCATGCAGGCGCAAGGGATGTATCATGTCTTAGCGACGACTCAACTGCTCTAACCAAGAGGCAAAAATGTGCCTAGGGAATAGGGGGATCTCTGATAGCATCATATGAGTAGTCCTTCCACTTATGCCCTCAAACCCCGTTCTTGACCTACTTGCTCGGCATTATCCTGACGCATCGAGCGTTTTAAGTGGAATAGCTCAAATTCAGGCAAAGCTGACTCTGCCACGTCCGGTCACTCACGTCATCAGTGACATCCATGGAGAGCACGCGAAGTTACGGCATGTGATCAATAACTCTTCTGGGGATATTCGCGCACTCATAGATGTCATTTTTGGAGATATTTTAACTGATTCGGCCAAACAAGAGTTACTAGCTTATCTCTACTATCCTGTAGAGAAGATGCAGATGAATCGGAGTCAGTTAGCCGATAAGAGTGAAAGGCTGGCTCTGACAAAGAGGATACTAAGGCAGCAGTTTATCCTAGTGCAATATCTCGCTAGCGAGCAGCCTCGCGATGCTCTCCTAAAGCTCATTCCAGATGATCACGAGTTGCTTTTTCTCGCTCTGTTAGATGAGCTGGCTTACGACCGTGACCATTCTTATGTCGACTCGATATTGGATGCGTTATCTGATTATAATCAGGATACAAAAGCCGTCCATATGGCTTCACGACTCGTGAGGAATTTGAGCATTTCCGATATTGTCGTAGCTGGTGACCTAGCAGATCGGGGAGAACGCGTGGA
>CALFDI010000213.1 GCA_937952875.1 uncultured Verrucomicrobiales bacterium | reverse complement strand
GCGAGTATCTGTTGGCTTATCAAAGTCTGCGATGAGGTCTTCGATGAAGACGAGATCGATCGGGCGACCGAGAAGAAAGATACGGTTTGTCCGACGGTCAGGAATGATCTGAGGTGGATTTTCGTCATTTGGTCTAGCATTGACACCAGCCGCTGCTGCCGCTGCCGCTGCTGCTGGATTAGGAGCTGCGCCACCGCCTCCTCCTCGACGAGCTGCGCCACCGCCTCCTCCGCCTGATGATTGGCCGAAGATTTGATTGAGAATTTCTGCGATTTCTTCGACATCTGCGTATCTCACTGGAACCCAGCGGCGACTAATATCTGAAGGAGGAACATCGATACGATCCTTCAATTGGATCAATTTCTTAATGACTTGTGATTTAGCTGTAATCACGATGAGTTGAGCATTCGGCACGGGAACGACAGTTGTGCCAGTATCTGAGCCAATGATCTGCTGGAATGTGCGTGCAGCATCATCTGCAGACAAATGACTGAGCTCCATATCATACGTGATCAAGCGATCTGCTACGGGAAAGTTCTGCGCCCCATCAATAATAGGAACTTCTGTGCTGGAATTTAAAACGAGCTTAACCTGATTTTCCCCGCTTTTCACGAGGACGAAGTTCTCCATCAGAAGCTGCTTTTCTAACAACTCGATCGCTTCTGCTCCGGTCAGAGGACCAGGCTGTATGAAGCGGAATTCTGCTGCAGCCGCTTCGGAAGAAACGAGGACACGCACGCGGTCCTTTGTCAAAGTCCGGTAGAGATCGGCGACACCTTGACCGTCCATATTGCTTTCTTGGAAGCCATTTTCATAAATGACAGCACCAGCATCCACGACTGGCTTTAAGCCTGGCACATCAGGGAGATCATTCGCCTCCGGAGGAGGAACCTGCGCATACAGTGCTGACGCTCCCGCAAGTGTGAAGATGGAAAAATAAGAGAGAAGGATTTTCATGTAAATGGAATGTGAGAACGAGGTTTATTTGCGCGGACGAACAATACGTGGACGCTTTTTCGTCTTCTTGTTGTTCGAATTATTGTTCTTGTTTCTTGAATTCGCGTTAGGGATCGGTGGGGTAATATTGCGTCTTGTGTTCTGCTTTTTCTGGGCACCCCTTTTTGGCTTAGCTCCGGCTCTAGGAGCTGCCTTTTTCAGAGAAGACACTTTTAAGTCCACACCGATTTCGCCGACTTTTCCGCCTGATGATCTCACCTTAACGGTCGATTCTTTGTAATTTCTCGACATGTTAACGGAGACCACTTCGAACCCTTGAACGGATTTGCCATCAGATATGGTGATTCGTTTTGTCCGGTCTTTTTTATTCAAAAGAGTCACGCGTGGCCCAGTCGGCGTCTTCGCCACTCCGACAAGTGTCCAGTCTTCAAATGTTTTGTCTTCCTGTTTATCTGGTGGTGGTGGCTTTGAAGTGAATAGAGAGTCTTTCCACATGGATGTGTAGCGAGATCCAGGCTGCTTCTTTGGCACCTGAGCACTCGCGGATAGAGCCGCTGAGAAGATAAACAGAAATGCTATGAGTGATGGTAAATACTTCATTCGAGAACTTTTCTAGATATTTGTGCTTGGAAGAATGGAGTCGATGCTGGGACTTTCTAGGTCGCCCTCATTCAGTTCATCGATGCTCTGCGGCACATACCAGAGCTCAACTATGACGGTGCAATCAATCTTGGTATCGTCTTTCCGCTGAGGATACATGCGGTAATACGTTAAAGTGCGGAAGTCTCTGGGAGAGTTCAGACGATCGAGCCAGCGGTAAAGTGACGCCTCAGATCCAGCGACCTGGAACTCAGCCTTCGCGCGGTGGAAGTGTGCGCCTGTCTTATCGGCAGGCTGGACGCCTTGCTTTTTGATTTCTAAGCCAGCTGCGATCGCTTGATCACGTGCAAAGGTCTGAAGCTCAGTCTCAGCGACCTGAGAAGGCTTTCGGAAACGAGACTTCTCTTCGAAGACTTGTAGCTGCTCCAGCCATGAAATCTCATCCTGATAGACCTCTGCGGAGTTCATCAGAAGTTGACGGGTATTTAGTTCGTTCTTCACCTGCTCAGCCTTAGCAGATGAGCGCTGATATCTCTCCATCAGGAACTTTCCCCCGAACATGACGCCTATGATGAGGCCTGCCACGAGGAGGAGGGCTAGAAGTTTTTGTTCGCGTTCGCTCATATTAATTTTGTCCTACGACTTGAAGAGATTCGGGAACTCCAGTGTATTGAAAGCGCCACTTGCCAGTATTTGTCTCCTGAGTTGCAGATGGAGTTTCCCAAACGTAATCAGCGAAACCTGCATTTCGCTTTAGCTGAAGGTTAAACTGATTGACCGAATCAAGCTCTCCGTTGCCTTGAATCGTGATGACCTTATTGCCCTCAATCTTGATTTCATTGAAGCGTAGGGTGCCACTTCGTCTCGCTTTTGGAGGCACAGATTGTATGACTTTAAAGGCTAGCTCGACTGGATAAGCATCTTGATTGACCAGGTCTTCAAGTTCCGTCCAGCGCTCTTGGTGAGCCTGTAGAGCGACAGCCTCTGGCCCGAGGGCATCGAGCTTAGCTTGTGTTTGGCGCACAGTCTTTTCGACCTCCCAGACTTTATATCCACCCCAGCCAGCGACTCCGAGAAGTGCGAGGAGAAGGGCGGCGACTCCGAGGCGGGCATTGCGCGCACGAGCTTTCTCATATCGTGCTGCTACAACGTCATCTGGTAGGAGTGCTGATATCTTCCGAGGCATGCGAGGCGCAGGCTTCGGGAGAGCCTCTACTGGTGTGCTCAGAGATGATGCGAAGGACTCAGGAATGAGAAAGTCTCTCTCTTCTGGATCATGCCAGACGATGACGCGTTCGATCTGCGGGTCACAGCCCTGAAGCTGCAGCTGAGCAAGTGCAAGCTGAAGCTCTGTGCCTGCCGCATCATTGAGAAGGCCCTCTGTGAGGCCTTGGAAATACAAAATCTCGCCACTGCCAGAACTCGAAGGAAAGGCGAACACCCAACGCCCGAACTCCTCCCACATCGCAACCGTGTGAGCTGGGATATCATAGAAACGCGGAGAAATGTCAAATTGACCAGGTGTGCGGAGCGGTAGAGTCCCTGGCTCTGGTGGAGCTAAGACGACGGGCAATAGGACCGCTCCCTCATCGGAAGCATTGACTGTAAAGACATCAAAAAGATCGCCTGCACCGGGCTCTGCACGGAAGCCCATTTGCTCTGCATGCATTTCTGCTAAATCGCGGCGCAAATCTAATTCTGTCGTCGGTGTGCGGAATGGCAGAGCTGTGACGCGGCGAACTGGAAAGGCCATGAGCAGACCAGTCTTCGGAAGTTTTTCTATATCTGAAGCCAGCTGATGGCCTTGATCAGACTCTAGGGTAAAGGCAGCATCGCTTGCCCCCTTCCATACCTGCCAGCCTAATTTGCCAGGTATAAGCAGCTTCATTTCCGAGCTTTTTTTACTCATGGTGTAATAATTTCCTTCCTCTGTAAAATTTCTGGGCGGCCATTCTCTCTTCCGCGTAAGACCACGATGATCTTGCGCTTTATAGAGCCAGAACGACCGGTGGATTCGATACGAGACGTTGTGTCTCTCGTCACGAACCGCGCGTCAGCCTGGTCTTGGGTTATCCTTGCAGTGCCGAGATTTGACAAGGCAGAAGTGACTGATTGAAATTCCTGATCATCCTCAGTGAATCGTATCCCATCTGGCCCGCGCACTTGCTCGAGCATCGTCTCGACATCTTCGATCTGTGCCTGAGCCGCGACTGCGATGAGTTCTGCAGGTGCTTCATTGATATTAATCCCACCCTGCCCGCTCCAGACAGTGAACCACTTCCTCCAGTCAGGGGCGTAGCTTTCTAGCATCGCCATACCACGCACGAGCCGCATTTCTTCTATATCATAAAAGGGGCGGTTGAATGGGAAGTTCGGCTGACCGACTCTTTGATAGTAGTCGGCTTCAGCACCTTGAGCTCCCTCGAGATCGTTACTATCGGTCCAGTCTTTCAGCGCATCTGTGAGTGGTTGCCACTCATCTTGGGGGAAGCCCCAGTGCTCGAATATATCGTTTAAGAGATCGACTTGATCACGAGCGAGAAGGACATTGATATTAAAACTCACGGCTTCAGAACTAATGACAGCCGTAAAGCCCTCACCTTCTTCAAAAGTCTGTCTCAGTAAGGGATCTGATGCCTCCACACGAGGATGCACCGCGACTGCTAGACCACGTTCGGCCATCTGACGGGCGACACTGCCGTGAATCTGCGAGGTCACAATATCCACATCATGAGACACCACACGCACTGCCGCGAAGATGGCGAGCCCCAGAATAGACATCAGCCAGAACACGGCCACCATAGAGGAGCCGCGCCGATATTGGCTATGTGTGTGGATTTTCATAACTATTGTTGAACCGGTGGTTGCCCTCCGCCGCCTATGCCTACGCCTCCTCCAGCGGCGCCGCCACCGCCTCCGCCGCCACCTCCTCCATTTCGGAGAATACTGCGGATGTATGTCTGTGGATTCGCCTTAGGTGTGATCCAAAAAGTGTGAAGCACTGTGTCACCCTTTGGCTCAAGAATGGCATTCAAAATAACCTTGAGAGGCTGTCTCCCTCGCACATCCCATTCGTTTTGCAGCTCTTGTGTCTGTCCATTGAGAACTTGCCACTCGAATCGGTTCACATCTTCCATGAGAACGACTTCTGCGGATGGTTCGACGTCTAAGAAATTACGACTCGCTGGGTCTAGTATTTCTTCATCGTAGAATTTAAGAACGATATCCAGGAAACCGTCACCGCGCTTTTCAGTCACGATCTGAAACGCCTCCGCTGAATTGATCCGGCCACCCCAATTGAAGTTCATAGGAGCATCTTGGAAGGTCATTGTGGAAAGAAAGTGTGACCCCACATCATTCCAACGCAGGTCCATAATCGCATTCCCAGGTAGCTGTTCGAAATGATTCTGCAGCATGCTTATGAGCGCTGCCTTTTCTGTCTCAAACTGACGTCTCTGCACGATGAGGTTACTGTGCGTCATCGAGGCTTTTGCAATCTGGAAAATACCACCAAAGAGCAGGGATAAGACACCCATAGCGATGACGAGTTCAAGGATCGTAAAACCACCGCGTCTTTTATGAGAACGAATAATCATGGTCGATACATCCTCCCGAATCTCCACGTTTCTCCTGTGCGCTCTTGCCACTCTCGCCCGTCATACCACTCTAGCTCGATCTCTATTTTGAACATTTCCTGTAGGAGAGCTGCATCTTTATTCTCTAGTTCGAGTTCTGATATGATCGTCTTCACCTGTAGTCGTGCCTCGGGACCGAATTCCTGAAGCTCGACCACGTCTTCCCCCACCTCGAGCTGAGGCCGGGATAGAGCATCGACAAGAGCACTATCGATAATCCGAGTAATCGTAGTGCGTTCTGTAGCGAGCTGCGCTAAATCGCCGACTTTTTTCAAAGCCACTATAAAACCAACGGCAGCAATGCCGAAAAAGGACATGGATAGCACGACTTCCAAAAGGATGAAGCCGCGCCGTGATCTGTAGGGGCGAGTCTTCATCTTAATCATTCGGAATATACATCTCCTCGTAGCGGACAGCTCCACTGAGGACGCTCATTTCTACCATTATGTGGCCTTCGCCACGATTTACCTTCAGGGCTACAGGCTCGACGAGACCAGACGGCTCGAAGAAAAGGCGGTGTTTATCATCATCCTCGATGAGAGAGAAATTCCGTTGTCCCCAGCGTTTAATCTCGACGGTGATGTCTTCCGCGAAGGTCTTCGTCCGCCGGATTTCAGGAAAGCCTCTTTGAAGATCTTCCTCTTCAGCTTCCTTCTCCCAAGAAAATCTCTGGCTAGAGTTCGTCTGAGCGACCGATTGAAGCCCCTCACCCGCTCCGCGTCCGACAGGACCAAGCGTCGCTTTACCTGGAGTGAATTCGACAACGTATGTCCGCTGCTGAAGAATCGAAAGGCGGCGGGCTTCTCTGATGAGATCTTCCGCTTTTCCACTGGCGACGCGGAGATTTTTCTCAGCACCTCCAGCATTCGACGCAACGACTGCGACCCCTACGATGCTAATGACCAAGCCCATCACTAACACGACCTCGATCAACGTGAAGCCACGTTTCAAAAGTCGAGAAGATGTGCGAAAGGTCATAAATACGAGGAAAAGCCGCAGCTTTTAGAAAAATGCTGACTTACAGCTCATCCTGGCTGCTGTAATCGTCTTCTGTATTTTCGGTCTTATCTTTGCCGATGGAGTAAATCTCGTAAGTTGAACCGTCGAGCTTACCTTGCTCACGATAGCGATACTCATTCCCCCATGGATCAAGAGGCACTTTTTTTGCCAATTGCGTCCAACGCTTTGGACGTGGTGACGGTGCATTTACCAAGGCTTGTAGACCCTGGCCTGTCGTAGGGTAACGGCCATTATTGATTTTATAAATATCAACCGCCGCACCAATTGAGCTGAAATCGCTTGAGACACGCTGCACCTCACCACCGGAGCCGATGCCTTTCATGACGCTCATCGCTCCACCAAGGATGAGGGCGATGATACCCATGACGATGACCATTTCTAAGAGAGTAAAGCCGCTTTTGTGCGAGTGAGGACTAGATATTTTAGGTGTGTTAACTTTCATATAGAGAAAAGACGAAGTGTTATTTGGCTTACGTAAGTTTGAACGCGGATTAAATCAAAACTTGTCTCCTTTTTCGTATTTTTCCGCATTTTTTGAAAAATTATTCGCACTATCATCTTTCAGTTGCATCTGGCGGCTAGCCTAGATCACATATCGGCATGTCCAAAATAGTCATCATCGGAGCCGGAGGTGTTGGAAGCGTCGTTGCACACAAGTGCGCACAGCTTACGGATACTTTCTCTGAAATCACACTGGCCTCTCGCACAGAATCAAAGTGCAAGGCAATCGCTGATTCAATTAAGACACGTCTCGATGTCGATATCGAAACTGCACAGATCGATGCTGATGATGTTACAGCGACCACTGAACTCCTGAAGCGAATCAGCCCTAGTCTGCTCATTAACGTCGCCCTGCCCTACCAAGATCTCGCGCTAATGGAGGCCTGTCTAGCGGCTGGTGTGCATTATCTCGATACCGCCAATTACGAGCCACCTGAGGAGGCTAAATTCGAATACAAGTGGCAGTGGGACTATCAAGATCGCTTTAAGGATAGTGGCCTTTCAGCGCTTCTTGGCTCGGGATTTGATCCTGGTGTGACGAATGTCTTCACAGCCTGGGCGCTCAAGCATCACTTCGATGAAATACACACTCTTGATATCATAGATGTGAATGGTGGTGATCATGGGGGTCGTCGCCAGCTGGCGCGGCGCCGGCATGGGCCTCGAAGAGCTGCTCGGCACGTCGACGATGAATATGGCGGTCTTCGCCGTCAT
>CALFDI010000212.1 GCA_937952875.1 uncultured Verrucomicrobiales bacterium | reverse complement strand
CATCGAGGCGATGGAAAATGAGTTGCGAGAAGAAATCGAGGAACTGGAAGGTCAGCTCGATCCACTCACGACAGAGTTAGAAACGATCACGGTGAAGCCTTATAAAAAAGACATAGTCCTCGAGAATGTCTCACTCATCTGGCTGCCATACAGTGAAGATGGCGAGCCAAGGTGGTAGAGATGAAGGTCTAGTCGAGCAGAGTGCTACGGCTGAAGAGTGATACGACGGGGATACCTCTCTCCTCGATCGCTTTACGGCCGCCTTCTTCACGATCGACTAAGACGAGTGCAAACGCGACTTTTCCACCTTCACGCTCAATGGCATCGATGGCCTTAAGGGTTGATCCACCTGTTGTGATGACGTCATCGACGACGACGACGGTGTTGCCTGATGAAAAGCAGCCTTCGATCTGTTTTCCACCACCATATCCTTTCGGCTCCTTTCTGACGACGAAGACATCGAGTGCTTCATCTGGATGGCTCTGGTAGGAGCTCATGCCAACTGCGAGTGAAATCGGGTCTGCGCCGAGAGTCATGCCGCCAATCGCATCGACATCGAGCTGATCAGCCTGAATCTTTTCCTGAACGGCCTGCCAACCGACAGATCCGATCAAAGTGGCACCACGTGGATCGAGCGCCGTCATGCGGCAGTCGATGTAGAGGTCAGAGGTCTTGCCAGAGGCGAGGGTGAATTCACCAGTGCGAACAGATTTTTCAAGAAGGAGTTGGCGGAGAGTATCGCGGTCAGTCATCACTGATAACCTGACGATGAAGGCGCTAGAAATGCACGTCAAAAAACAAGATTGCCTCTTTTGGTATGTCCCTTATTCACCTTGAGATCAAGGTGAATGCCCTGTATGCTATACCTATGGCCAAAAAGCTGAAGCGAAACGCGGAGCAAAAGCTCAGGTGTAGACTCCGAGAACTCGATCATCTGATGTCTCAACCCGGTGAGACGGACTTCCTTATTCTTCAAGAGTTAGCCATGAAAGGCCCGATGCCTGCGACTCAGCTAGCCGATCGCGTTGGTCTGACGAGCGGCTCTATGACGGCTGCGCTGAATCGCTTAGAAAAGGCTGGCTCGCTCACGAGAAAGAAGACGGACTTGGATAGACGTCGAGTCATGGTGACCCTCAATAAAGACGCGTATGAATCCTTGCTAGAGGAGAATAGATCCCAACAAAAACGTCTGAAAAAGCTCTTTTCTTCTTTCTCTGACAGAGAGATGGCTCTCTTTTCCAGTTTGGTAAAGCGAGCGTCAATAGCTCTGAGAAAATAGGCTTTTTTGTGTCACGATGGCTTGGAATTGAGCTTTTCTATTGTCAGAGCGCTTTGGGACCGTATTCTCACACGCACTATGAAAAACATCTTTCGTATCGCTTTTGCGGCAGTAGCCCTTTTCTCCCTGTCATCATGCTGCACATTCTTCTCGTGCGGTGCTGGTAAGACTGTTTCTAAAGAAGTCACTGTTATGCAGGACGTAGAGCGCCAGATCAGCGTAGGCTCTGCTAAGGAAATGCGCACTGAGACTATCGTCGACCAAGTCGCTGTCACTCAGACAGTCGAAGAAAAGGTCAATTGCACAAAGTGCATGTCAACATATTGCCCGAAAAAGGGATGCTGCGGCAACACTGGCAAAGAAGTCATCCGTCGTGCAAGTGCTCAGGGTGGATCAGGTAACCCACACATTGGTCTGATCCCAACAATGAAGACACTCGCTGAGTAAGCTTCTCTGTTTCGATTTTTCAATAAAAGCCGCGTTCTCGACTGTGAGACGCGGCTTTTTCGTTTTTTCGGACTAGAGGTGCCCTAGAGGGAATCGCGATCAAGCGTGAGCCGAATGTGCGTGGCTGTGAGATCTCCCATCGTCTTGGCATTCCTAAAGGTGGACGTGCCGTGTGTCTCTCCAAGTGTGTCTCGCAGGGCGATAAAGTTCTCTTCAGGGGCGATCTCTTCCGTTCGCATGACTGAGAAGAGTGATGTGAGACGACGAATTTCAGACTTTGCTCGTCGCGCCATCTGACTGCGTTCCTCTTCCACATATTGCTGAATGGTTCTGCGGTTGAGGTTTTTAAATGCTAATCGAACAATGTCCCGATTACTCGCGTAGCGGAAGGACTGATAGACATCCTTATCTCCCTCATAGGTCTGCTGATCGAAGTCGATAGGTCGCACTCTATACTGCACTTCTTCGAAGTCTGGTGTGATATCTACGACGTAATTCACACTGCGCATATCGCCTAAGAGACGGATAAAACAGCGCTCGCTGAACTTCGTGAATTCTTTAGCGATTCGCACGCGATTCAGGTCTGGCTGCGGCAGGTGGTCTCGTAAAAAGACATCGCCTGGCACGCCTGCGATGTGCTCCTCGATCAGCGTGTTATCCTTCACCATATAACTGATTCTATTCGGCGATAGGAGATGCTCTAGCTCGAGACCGTAGATGCGTGATGCATCGGCATTTTTCACATAGTAGTAGTCTGAATTCCCGTTAAATTGATTCGTAATGCGCACGCGGAATGGTCGCGAATTCCCGAACTCACCGAAGTCAATGCGCTCGACCTGTAGGTGATCAGTCAGACTCACGTCACCTCCAATTTTCAGCATAGCGTAGATAAAGGTGAGCTTTGGGCGCAGCTGCTTCATCGTTTCATGATCGAAGCCGACCGTGAGCCATAGAGTTTCATTTCCCTGCGGGTCTTCATATGGCACCGCATTTGTGAACCGAAGGAGATCGTCATAGATGGGAGGGATCTCGGCAAGGCGGCCGAATAAGCGGAGAGCTTTCCGTAGGGCGGGGGAGATTTCGTAAAAAGTCTTTCGTCGGCGCAACATCTGAGAAATAGAGTGTCGGAAAAAAGTGCTCTCGGCGAGTTATTACAACATTTCTCGAATTGTAGAACGCTGAAAGATTGCGCGGAGGCCTATCTCCGCTAATCTATCAGTATGAAAAAATCCTATTCAGATCATTTTACACCGTCTGACTTCCTCACCAAGGCATCTACTTACGGTGCTAAGATCGGGAAGAAGGGCCTCAAGCTAGGATTTACCCTCTATTACTGCCTGATGGATGACGATACCCCTACCTGGGTGCGCACGGTTATCATTGGTGCTCTTGGCTATTTCATCCTCCCGCTGGATGCGATTCCTGATTTCATCCCCGGTGTGGGTATGGTCGATGATATGGCTACCATCGCAGGTGCTCTCGCGACGGCTTCTACTCATGTGAAGCTCGAGCATAAGCATAAGGCCGCTGAGAAAGTGGCGTCACTCTTGGGTGATGATCGGAAAGACGATGGAGATCCCGTTGTCGTTGATATCGACTAGAAATGCGGAAGTGAGCTCGGGTTAGGATGAACTATCGCTAGCCCATTTATCTCCATCTGCCATGACTCCTGGGAGTTGTCCTGTTGATTTCGGAGTGGTGTCAGACTTCATCGATACGATGCCGATAAAGATGAGAGCGAGTCCGCCGAGATAGCCGACTGTCATTGCTGTCGTGATTCCGGCTACGAAGGGAGTGAAGAGTATCAATCCAGTGACGACAGAGCTGGGCTTTACCTCGTATTGGTGGACCTTTAGCCGAATGCGCGAGCGTGCGAGGCTGAGCCCGAGCGCCGTAAAGCAGAACGCTGCAGAGAGTGCATTAAAGTGATAAAATAGACCACAGCTGTTCGTTCGCATCGCCGCAAACGACATCGCCGGAGCTGAAGAGAATACGAGAGACGCCGACATGATGATAAGAATGATGAGTCGACCACCGACGGTTTTGTAGGCGGAGGCACCGATCGCTATGGCTGATAATATGGCGGATAGGCCGACAGTCGTGCTGAGAAGTGCGATATTTCTGCCAATGTCCATTCCTCCCTGGAAATACCGGACGATCAGATAGGGCAGCATGGATGAGAGAGTCAAAAGGCAGAGCCCCCAGAGGCCGAACCACTTTCCACGAACAACTGACCAACGGCTGAGGTGCGTCATCTGAAGCAGCTCGTGATTCCCATCTTCCATCTCAGGAGACATGAGGATCAGTCCACCCAGTGGCATGAGGATCCCACAGATAACCCCTATGACTAACCAAAAGGGGCCAGACGTAAAAATATGGAAGACATTAAGAAATCCGGAAAATTCATCATAGGGCACTCTATGTCTCGTCACTAATTCGGCAATCGTTGCGAGAATAGCGAGGATATGGATACAAATAAAAGGCCAGACGAACATGCCTCGTCGAAGGCCTTGCCAGAGTTCCTTAATTTCCATGGGACCTAAAAAGTCCATGTTATAAGGATCTAGTTTTTCGAGAAGTTTAGGAGAGAGTGTGAACATTACGCATGCGTCTTTCTCCTTACATTAGCCGCTCGGTGAGACGGATCAATCCGGAAAGACGATCGCGCGGTTCCCACTGATAATGATACGATCATAGACATGATAGCGTATCCCGGTAGATAGCGCGCGGCGTTCACAGTCACGGCCTAAGCGCACGAGATCCGCTGGAGTGTGAAAGTGCTCCACCTTCTGGACTTCCTGCTGGATGATCGGGCCAGCATCGAGATCGGCGGTGACATAATGGCAAGTCGCGCCGATGAGTTTCACACCGCGGTCATATGCTTGCTTGTAAGGATTGGCTCCTATGAAGGCTGGGAGGAAGCTATGGTGAATATTGATGGCTCTGCCCTCATAGTCCCGGCAGAACCAGTCTGGCAGGATCTGCATGAAGCGTGCTAAAACAACGAGTTCTACTTCCTGCTTTTGCAGTAAGTGATGAATCTCTCTGAATCCTGCTTCTTTCTTATCTGCATCACCCTTCATATCGATGAAGTGAAAGGGGAGGCCTGCCGCTTCAGCAGCGGCTCGGCATGTCTCGCGATTTCCAATTACGGATGTGATCTCAATAGGGAGTTCTCCGCTCTTCGTGCGCCATAAAATATCGTTCAGGCAGTGGTCTGTCTGAGTTACGAGAAGTGCCGTGCGCATTTTCGAAGGCATGAGTCGATATTGCCAGTCAGCTTTGACTGCCCGAGCGAGCACGTCGAATCCTGCGAGAAAGTCTTCCACTGAGACATCGAGCTTCGAGCCATCAATGGAAATACGTGCGAAAAAGAGCTTAGACTGCTCATCAGTGAATTGATGGAGTTCTACTAAATTCCCCTTATGATCTGCTACGAAAGACGATAATCTTGCAACGAGTCCGAACGAGTCCGGACAAGAAATGGTAATGCTGATGTCTTCGCGATTCATAATCTATAAATTACGGAGAAATTAGTGACAGAGCGGTGTGCATAGATTGATCAATGTCGGATCAATCTTAGCATGAGAGTCGGCTACTGTGCTGATAGGCACTGTTCCAAAAGAACCTTCCTTGTAAACGATGATTTGATTCTTCTCCCCGCTGAGTAGGCCGTCTACAGCTGCGACGGAAAATTTATATGCCATAATGCGGTCATAGACTGTAGGAGATCCACCGCGTTGAATATGCCCTAGCACGGTGAGGCGCGCATCCATGCCGATCGTGTCAGTGATCCAGCGTGTGAGATAGGATCCCATCTGAGTGCCTTCTGCGACAACGGCGATCAAGTAGCTGCGGCCATTGTCGACTTCACTGCGAAGGCGGTTTCCAATACTATCGAGATCGTAATCAATTTCTGGAACCAGGCAGACTTCAGCGCCGGTGGCGAGCGCACTCGTCATGGCGAGGTAACCACAGTGACGCCCCATTGTCTCGATGACGAAGGCGCGGTTAAATGAATCGGCAGTGTCGCGAATCGAATCAATGGCTTGGCGGATGACATTGAGTGACGTGTCCACGCCTAGGCAGTAGTCTGTGCCGGCAATGTCATTATCGATGGTTGCTGGTATGCCGGCGAAGGGGATCTGGAAGTCTGAGTAGAACTGATTCGTCGCGCTAAATGAACCGTCTCCACCAATGACGATGATACCCTCGATGCCATGCTTTTTTAAATTATCACGTGCAGTGGTGCGGTGTGCGATATCGAAGAAACGCTCTGATCTGCAGGAACGCAGAACTGTCCCTCCACGGTGAATGATGCCTGAGACATCTTCTGGTTTTGCCTCAGTAATCTTATCATCGATGAGGCCGTTGAGTCCATCATGCACGAGGAAGGGCTTACAGCCCTTGGACCAGAGGTATTCAGCACAGCATTTAACAGCTGGGCTCATACCGGCAGCGTCTCCGCCGGAAGTCATGATAGCTACAGATTTCATAGAATGGAATGAGTGAGTGTGGTGAGGAAATGTCCGAAGCGTGAGTTGCGCCCACCGCTTAAGTCATCCATGTAGGGAATTCAAGTGCAGGCTGGCCAGACTCGGACCTTTGTTTACTGTCTGCGTTTTAAAGAAAGCCCCATCCAGTATGAGTAAAGACCTAATCGCGCACGCTAAGCGCCTCGTGAAATCGCTGAAAGGCAATAAATTCGGTGGAGATGTCTCGATCGTCTATAATCCGCTCGAGTATGCGTGGAAAAGCCATGAACAGTATCTCGTCCGTTACGGGCAGGGGCAAAAGAAAGTTCTCATGCTGGGAATGAACCCTGGACCATGGGGGATGTCTCAAACAGGTGTGCCTTTCGGTGAGATAGCAGCTGTTAGGGACTGGATGGGTATCGAGGAAGAGGTGGAAAAGCCGAAGAATGAACATGCTAAAAGGCCGATTGAAGGCTTTGCGTGCACACGATCAGAGGTCAGTGGAAAGCGGCTATGGGGGCTTTTTGCAGAGCGTTTTGAATCAGCTGACTCTTTTTTTGAAGAGCACTTTGTCGTGAATTTTTGCCCGCTCGTCTGGATGGGAGAATCTGGGAAGAATATTACTCCTGATAAGTTACCAGCTGCTGAGATGGAGCCAGTCTACGCAGCATGTCGTCAGCATCTCAAAGATGTTATAGAAACACTGCAACCAGAATGGCTTATCGGTGTAGGTGCATTTGCCGAAAAGCAGCTCGCCACTGTGGTGAAAGCGCACTTTCCTGAGGCTGATCTAACAGTAGGTAAAGTGCTCCATCCCTCTCCAGCAAGCCCTGCTGCGAATCGTGGCTGGGCAGAGGCCGCTACTAAGCAACTAATCGCTCAAGGGGTCTGGACTGATGAATGACTCAGTGACTGGATGAATATCTCGAATTGCTCGCGGGTCGAGTTTGCACGCTGAAGTTCTCGATCAAAGATGACGTGTGTTTCTTTCTTAGCTTGTGTCTTGAGAAGTTTGACACGCTTAAGGTAAGCGATCCGAAGGCGTTCGATTTGATCATGCGTTCGGCTAAGAATGGTCTCTTGCTTTTCTGCAAAGACATTATGAATTCTCATAAGCTTCTCTGGGATCACATGGTAAGTCTTTGTCTGACCATTTGGAGTGCTCTGACGCCTTCGAGACTCCAGCTTGAGTGGCATAATATAGGTCGGTCCAGCGAGTGAGCTAAGGGTGACTAAGTGCTGCTTATATTGCCGCTGAGTTTTCGTATTTTGCTGTTTGTAGTAGCTAGATAGACGGGTGAGGTATTGTTTCGTATTAAAGCGTAACGATGAGTTCCGTGGTGCGATAATATCGTGTAACTTATCCTGAGCCATACTCCGAAGTTGAGTTAGTTCAGGTGGAAGTCCATCAGGCTCGGAGAAGTGGAGAAATGCATCATTACTCCATTCAAGTAACGCTCGATGTCTTGCTTCAGGCTGTCTCGCTAGCCAGCCACCAGTTTTATCCGGAGAGTGAGGTATAAGAGTAAGTCCATCCCCGATAGACCCATCTTGAGCTGATTGTTGACCAATCCAGTCGGTCGCCATCCAGGGGCTGCCAGATTCCCAGCTCCAGCCGTCAGCTGTCTTAACGCCATCTAGCCAGCACAAGTCTGAGGGGTGGTCTGACTGTATGATCGCGGTATGTAGAGCTGCAGCCTCGTCCATATCAGATACAGATGCGAGTGTCGCACCCTTCTCTTGAGCGAACAGTTTTGCCTGTTCCAAGGTGTATTTATTATTGCTCACATAGTAAAAACGTCCTCTTACCTCGATGCTCTTTTTTAAGGTTTTCACAGTTCTGACGTCGATGGCTTCT
Organism: uncultured Verrucomicrobiales bacterium; assembly: GCA_937952875.1. Taxonomy (GTDB): domain Bacteria; phylum Verrucomicrobiota; class Verrucomicrobiia; order Verrucomicrobiales; family Akkermansiaceae; genus CALFDI01. The sequence goes on along the minus strand of CALFDI010000212.1, from coordinate 206 downwards.
GGGATGTAGATAACGTCAGGTGTGGAGATAGGCTCAGGGGTAGTGGAGGTTTTCGGTTCTACAGCTAAAGCTGTTTTCTCTTCGTGGATTTTAGTGTCAGGTTGAGGCGGAATTACGCTTTCCTTTTCAGTGACGGAATCCGTGGGAGATTCTACGATTTGTTCTTCTATTGCCGGAGCTGAAGTCAGCTTTTCTTCAGGCGTATT
>CALFDI010000211.1 GCA_937952875.1 uncultured Verrucomicrobiales bacterium | reverse complement strand
CGGCATGCCTGCAGCTGAATTTAAGGGGGCTGTGGTTAATAGTGATTCAGTGGCTCTTTCTAAGATCAAAGGCCTCGGGAAAAAGACTGCAGAACGCATCATTCTCGAACTGAAGGATAAGGTCGGAGTCGCTGAGACTTGGCAGGCTACGACTGACGGCGTGGTGAGTTCATCTGCTGGTGATGCTGAAATGGCCTTGATTTCCCTAGGATTTAAACAAGTGGAAGCGCGCAAAACGATCCGCAAAGCTCTGGATGCGGCGCCAGGCTCGACGACAGAAGATCTTATACGCGAGTCCTTGCGGATGATGAATTAGCGGCTTAAGTCCATCTCATGTCAGGCAGAGAGCTCACAGTAGAGGAAATCCAAGCGCAAGAGCGTGAAGGTGGACTCTTTGATGGTAAGACGTGGCTACGCTCGCCACGCCCATTTTTTCTCAGTAAGAAAGAAGCAAAAGGCCTGATGAAACTCGGCCATCCGATGGCTCAGTTTCAACGGGCGAGTGATCGGATTTACCGAGGATCAGTTATCGGTAACAGACCTAGTTGGATCGCGGACTTGCTCGATGTGGGAAAGCCTCAGTGGATGGTTGATCTCGCACGAGACAGTGCTTTGGCTGAGGTTACTCCACGCGTCATTCGCCCTGATTTACTCCTTACGGATGATGGCTGGGCTGTGACTGAGATCGATAGTCTCCCTGGAGGCATCGGCGTCACAGGATGGTTAAGTCGCCTCTATGGTGATGCTGGTTGGGACATTCTCGGGGAGAAAAACGGCATGCTCGAGGGCTTCGGAGAAGTCGTCCCAGAAGGAGCACGTATTATTGTCTCTGATGAGTCTGGAGACTATCGGCCAGAGATGGAATGGCTCGTCGAGCAGCTTGGAGGCGAACGCAGTGTCGCCCGCGCGGAAGATGAGCGCGGCGGGGAAGGCGATATTTACCGATTTTTTGAACTCTTCGATTGGGAGAATATACCTGCAGCGCGGGATTTAGCGGTCCTGCACGTGGCAGGTAAGTTAAATATCACGCCTGCGATGAAGCCTCACTTAGAAGAAAAGCTCTGGCTAGCTCTTCTCAAAACGCCATCTCTGCAAAGCATGTGGCGAGATGAGCTGCGTGGTTCACATCTCAAGACTCTACAATCAGTCGTGCCAAAAGGCTGGGTGATAGACGATGCGGAGCTGCCTCCTCATGCGGCGCTTCCTGACCTGAATGTGCATTCTTGGAATGACGTCGCTGCTTTTAGCCAGACGGACCGCGAACTCGTCGTGAAGGTCAGTGGCTTTAGTGAAGAAGCATGGGGCTCTCGGGGTGTTTTCATAGGCCATGACCTCCCGACTGATGAGTGGAAGGCTGTGATTGATCGTGCGGTCAGAGAATCGCACAGTCAGCCATGGATCGCTCAAGAGTTCCGACCGGGGCGAGTCGTAGAGCATCCCTATTATGATCCTGAGACTGGAGTCATCAGAGTCATGGAAGGACGCGTTCGCGTCTGCCCGTATTTCTTTGTCACAGATACAGGGCGGACAGAGCTAGGCGGCTGCCTCGCTACTATCGTCCCGAAGGATAAGAAAAAGATTCATGGCATGAACGATGGAATTCTCGTTCCATGCGTCATTTCAGATCAGGACTGATTGAGCCGATCGACCTGTTCGTTCAGTGTGAAGAAGTCATAAAGATAGCCAATTCCTAACAGGCCACCTGTTAACAGCCAGACGATCCCAGTGACCCACTTACGCATGTAGAATCTGTGCCCGCCGAAAAAGCCGAGAAAGGTCTGTAAGAGCCACGCCACAGAATAGTCGAGAGGGCCTTGATGATACTTTTCGTCAGCCTTTCTATCCAGAGAAGGGATGAGGAAGAGATCGATTAACCACCCGATACCTAGAAGGCCGAATGTGAAAAAGTAAATGGTCCCAGAAACGGTCTTTCCGTAATAAAAGCGGTGTGCTCCCGTAAATCCAAAGATCCAGAGTAAGTATCCGATAAGTTGGCTATGCGTTTTCGTCATAGCTATTATTTCAGCGCATTTCCCAGATCCAGCTATGAGAAAATCATCAATTGTTTGCAAAGCCAGCGATATCTAGAACGGGAAAACACTTCACCTATCGATCGTTCGCCACTATTCACATAAGCATGATCTACCTCGATTCAAACGCTACGTCTCAAGTCCATCCGGATGTCGTGGAGGCGATGATGCCTTATCTGACAGAGCAGTATTTTAATCCATCGAGCGGCTACCGTGCAGGTAAGAAAGTGAAAGCTGCGATCGAGACAGCACGTGAACAAGTCGCCGCTCTGATCAATGCTGCACCTGACGAGATTGTCTTCACCGGCTGCGGCACGGAATCAAATAATATGGCTCTCAAGTGGCTATCGCGTCTCGTCGGGCGGAAGGAGTCGCGAGTCGTGACTGGCCAGATCGAACACTCTGCAGTTCTCCGCCCATGCGAAACGTTTGAGGCGGTTGGGTTCGATGTCGCCCGCATTGGCGTCGGAGAGACTGGCCGACTCGACCTAGCTGCGTATGAGTCTGCCTTCGAGGGCATTACATCAGGAAAGGCGTTTGCCTCCATTATGTGGGCGAATAACGAGACAGGCGTCATTCAGCCGATCGCTCAAGCATGCGAAATCGCCAAGAAGAACGGTCACGCCTTTCATACAGACGCGATCCAAGCCGTGGGGAAGATTCCTGTCGACGTTCGAGACGTTCCAGTCGATTTCCTCTCCATAAGTGGACATAAATTCCATGCTCCTAAAGGTGTTGGCGCGTTGTATTGCCGGAGTGGGGCGCGTTTCGAACCGATGATACGCGGCGGTGGTCAGGAAGCGAATCGTCGCAGTGGAACAGAGAATGTCGCCTACATTGTTGGACTTGGAAAAGCCGCGGAGCTGGCAAAGTCTGCACTTGAGGGATCAGAGATGGCGTCAGTTCAGGCGTTACGAGATCGTTTTGAAAAGCGTCTTTTAACTGAACTCGAAGGCGTCACGCGAAATGGAGATCCAGAACACAGAACACCAAATGTGACTCATCTTTCTTTTAAAGACTGCGATGCTGGAGCCATGCTTATCCTATTAGATGAAAAAGGAGTCCTGTGTTCGGCTGGTAGCGCCTGTATGACTGGCAAGATGCAACCCAGTCACGTGCAAATGGCGATGGGTATCTCACAGACAGCTGCAAAAACGAGCCTTCGTCTTTCTCTCAGCACTTTCACGACGGCTGAAGACGTCGATGTTGCTGTCGACATCATAAAAGCCGCCGCTGAGAAAATCCGAAGCATCCAGAGCCCAGGTGTTGGTCCTGTCTCAGTTTATTCGTAGCTAGGTGAGTGAATTACGGCGTTTCTAGTGGATCATTGCCGTAGTTGTTAGCGCCTTCAGTTCCTTTAAGGAAGCCACATTCAATAAGGGTCCAGAATCCCCCTATGATAGGAACGAATGCTATTAAGATCCACCAAGCACTCTTGTCCCTGTCATGCCAGCGCTTAGCTTGTATGGCTAATGTGCAGTATACTGTTAAAATATAAATAGGCACGAATATTACCCAAGCAATGAGAGAAAGAGCTGGAACAGATTCAGTGGCACCATC
>CALFDI010000210.1 GCA_937952875.1 uncultured Verrucomicrobiales bacterium | reverse complement strand
TAGCACGAACGGGAAGAAAGACACGGCTCCTCTCTTCGCAACGAGAAGTCATTTGGAAAAACGTCTTTACCCCATACCAACATCAGCTACGCGAATCTCAAAAAATTGACTGGTCTGGTGTCGCGCTACGCTTTCTCGATGCTGCGCGTGATGGAAAGATCTCCGCCTTTCCTCTCTACGACTGTGTCCTAGTAGATGAAGCTCAGTTTTTTGCTAAGTCGTGGTTCGACTGCATACTCCACGCTCTCAAGCCAGGCGGCCACCTATTCCTTTCTGCTGACCCTACACAAGGATTTTTAAAACGCCGCCAGTCTTGGATCCAAAGTGGTATCGATGTCCGCGGACATGCAAAAAGGCTCAAAAAGCCCTATCGAAATTCCCGTCAGATACTCCTCTTTGCCCGAGCATTTTATCGCTCAAGAATGTCTGAAGATGAGAGCCAACTTGCCGAGACAGATCTACCAAGCGATGAAGAAATTCGCGATATTTCTCTATCCGGTGAGCCTCCTGAAATCATTCTATGCCAAGATCAACACGCCGAAATGTCTCGCATCGGCAACGAAATAAAAGCTCTGATTAATACAAAGAAAAAGGCACCCCGCATTCTCATTCTCCACAGCTCAGCTTTTACGACACAGTCTCTCGTAGAGCATATTCAGCACGCCACACAGAACAGCATCGCTGTCAAATCTGCTCACGATCCCACCAGTAGTCTTGAACCATTCTGCCAAGTATGCAGTCTAAACGCGGGCACTGGCCTTGAGGCTACTATCACCTTCTTCATCGGTATTGATCATATTCTCGAATCAGAAAATAATGCCTTACTCAATGATGAAGAAAAAGCTGAGTTGCGTGATGCTAACACTGCACAACTCTACGTTGCCTTCACTCGCGCCGGGCAGAGACTCATCGTCACGACTACGTCTTCGAAAACTCTAGATACCTTGAAATTTTTCACCTTAGATGAAAATTCGCTCTCTGATAATTTACGATAAATTTAGTTCACTCCCCAACTACTATAGTAGAGATTGTTATCATTCGCTATTTGAGTCATTTGAGATGTCGCCTCAAAGACTTTATCAAGCTGCATAAGGTTCAACACTTTCTCTAAATTCAATTTATAATAAGTAGATCCATCATCCCCTTTTTCTTCAGATATTGCCTGAGCGGTGAATCCAGACTTCTTTGCAATTTTCTTAAGATTTTCGATTGCAGGTGCCTCGCTCGAATAAAACGTGTGCACTGTTAGTTGAGGTTTTGAAAAATCAATGTCGGAGCCACGAAGATCTGCCAGAATCTCTAAATCGCGAATTTCCCTTAATTTACGCTCACGGTTAATATAAGACTCCTTGAGGGTTTTATTTTCAATTTTTAATCGCCCATCTTTCGAAGCTACGATTGCTTTTGCAAATAACGCGTTGACCGGGTGGATGATTTGAAAATGGTTCGCCACATCAGCCACGACGAAGTTTAAATTTGGATTTTTTGTCTTAGCTTTCATCTGCCTTATCGAGTCAGAATTCCCCTCTATGCCTTCGACTACCCACGTCGGAGACTTGATAGATGATAAGTGCTGAATGGGAGCTCTTAATTCCCGCTCTTTCTTATTCCATTCGTATAATGCTGACTCTTCGCCATAATCATCATGAGTAGGCCCTAGAGAGATCACTCCAGCAAAAACATTTGTAGACGCAGCTACTAGTAAGGCAAGAGTTCCTCCAGTGCTATGTCCTCCCAGATAGATACGCTTGGGATCCACATTCTTTTGTTTTGCTAAGAAGTTATATGCGCTGATGACATCCTCCACTTCACCATAGAATGCTTCCTGATGACCCGGCATACCTTTCGACCCACCCCGGAGATGTGGATACATAGTAATCACACCACTGTAGCGATAAATACGAGCTGATTGCTCGTTTTGCGCATCTGTTTCTTCCCAGAGGTAAGATTGAGGAGAAGACGTTGGAAAGCCTCCTGTTAGCCAAATAATCGCAGGGTAAGTTTTCTCCGAGTTTTCAGGTTTACTTAAGTAAGCCGCCATTTCACCGAGCTTGCCTGGATATTTTACAATGTGGAATTGCTCAGCTGGAGGCTCAGACATCTCTTTATCTCCAGTCTTTTTCGTTACTATTTGGGTTACATGTTTAGCACGTTTCTTCAGAAGGGATTCCCCATCTTGAGAGTGAGCACTAGAAATAAGCAAAAAACTCAATGCCATCAAAGGCGCGTATTGTCTGAACATACTCTCTAAATTATCCTTTCGAATTCAGTTCGCAATAAGTGAATGAAATAAAATACGACTCATACATCAGTCCATTCCAAGCTGGTGATACGACCCTTTAAAAGTCAGTATCCCAGGCATGCCGACGATAACTGAAAGCTACGAAGATCTAGAAACAACTCGTGGACCGATGCGAGTCCACCTTTTTACACCAACGACCCAAGGACCATTTCCTGCAGTCATATTTTATTCTGAGATCTTTCAGGCAACGGGGCCCATTCGCCGCATGGCTGCGGCCATCGCGGGAGAGGGTTATCTCGTGGCTGTCCCAGAAGTGTATCATGAATTCGAAGAGCCGGGCACTGTATTAGCCTATGATCAAGCAGGATCAGATCGCGGAAACGAACTCAAATATAAAAAAGAATTAGCGTCTTATGACGAAGACGTAGACGTCACTGTCCAGTATTTAAAATCAGCTCCTAACAGCACTGGAAAAATCGCGAGCTTTGGTGTCTGCCTCGGTGGGCACTTATCATTACGCGCAGGCCATCATGAGGGCATTGATGCCGTAGTGGCCTTCTATCCGACTGATGTCCACTCTGCGACCTTAGGCGCAGGTAAATCAGATGATACGCTCTCCAGTATAAGTAAGGCATCTCCTCCTATGCTGTTCGTATTTGGAAGACAAGATCCGCATATCCCTGAAGAGGGAAGAGATCTCACACGCAGACGATTACAGGACGTTGATGCAGACTTTGAATGGCATGAATTTAATGCAGCTCATGCCTTTCTCCGAGATGAAGGGCCGCGGTATAATCCTGCTCTCGCTAGAACATGCCTAATGCTCATGTATCGCTTCCTCGAAGAAAAGATCCGCTGATTCCAAAACGTCCGCAATCTTCTCATAGCTACAACGAACGTGTTTCTTTAAATTATGAATGTGTTCATTTTCATCATCATTTGTAGTATTTTTCTACTCACCGTAGTTCTGATGTATAACGGGCTCGTCTTCAGAAGAAATATGGTGACTAATTCCTTCAGCAGCATCGATGTGCAGTTGAAAAAACGTTGGGAACTGATTCCAAATCTCGTGAACACAGTAAAAGGTTTTGCAAGCCATGAAAGAGAGCTGTTAGAGGCTATCGTCAAAGCACGATCGACTGCTATGGAAGCAAAACATCTCTCTGAACAACGATTAAAAACAGAGGCCGATCTCAGCAATATGCTCCCACAGCTCATGGTGCTCTCTGAGAACTATCCTGAACTCTCTAGTGACGCACACTTTCTCAATCTACAGAGAAATCTCACCGAGATCGAATCACAGATAGCAGCTGCTAGGCGTGCCTACAACGCTTCCATCCTTAACTATAATAATAGTATTGATATGTTTCCATCCAACATAATTGCACGCCTAGGCGGATTCACTCGCCAGCCACACTTCGAAATCCCAGAAGGAGAAAGGAAGGTTCAAAATGTCTCACTTTAAAGATAACCACCTTTTAGTGCAGCTCGAACAACAGCGCCTAGTCGCTCTTCGGGGCAAGTCTAAAGCTCTTACGATCATTCCTATCATAGCCATCATTTTCTTAGGTGGCGGATTACTACTCACGAAGTCATTTATGGGACTCATCATTGGGCTACTCGTGACAACCGCTATAGGCACACTATTATACAATCAACTTGCCACCAAACATTTCAACACCTTCCGTTGGAATTTTAAAAGACACGTTATAAGCACTCTGCTGCAAAGCTGGGATGAACGCCTAAAGCATGAACCAAATCGGGGCATTACCGAGAAAACATTCCGCGCATCCGGTCTGTATAAGAAAAAGAGTGATCGTTACAAAACGGAAGATCTCATTCACGGAACCTATAAAAAAACTCAAATTCAGTGTGCTGAAATCCACTCTGAATACGAAACACATCATTCAGATAGTGATGGGAGCTCGAGCAGTTCGTGGCACACCATCTTTAAAGGAATCTTTCTAATCGCAGATTTTAACAAACACTTCCGCACAGAGGTCACCGTCCTACCTGATGTAGCCGAGCGCAGTTTCGGATTCTTTGGAAAGAAACTCCAAGGCCTTGTTGGTAATCTCCAATATCTCGAAAATCCTGATTTCGAAAAAGCTTTCGTCGTGCGCTCGAAAGATCCAGTAGAAACACGCTACATTCTCACTCCGGACTTCCAAGAAAGACTTCTACACGTGCGTAAAGTGCTCGGACCAGATATTAGAATGTCTTTCAAGAATTCGAATTTTTTCCTGACGTTTCCAAACAAGCACAATCACTTTGAGCCACAACTCAATGTTCCTGCTGATGACCAATCGCAGATTAACCGCCTCAAAAATGAGCTAGGTAAAGTCATCGGTCTTATCGATACCCTTGACCTCAATACCCGCATTTGGACAAAAGACTAACCTTCTAGTCTTCCCTTCAGGAGCGGCTCTATTTTTTTCCAAAAACCGAAGAAACCTGATTTTGCAAAAGGCAGGAATTCTAGATCTTCAACTCTATCTCTGTAGATGATTTCAATTCCTAGATCCTTAGTCATTTCTTCTAATCGATCATTTACGACCCCAACCTCTGGCCTTGCTGCTATTATCTGTTCGAGCTTTTGATTTTCTACCCACTCCACAAGTGATTTTCTCGAAAATGATGCTCTCAGCACCAGGCCGGGCATTCTTGACGCAGCATCATCGAATGCCTTTGTCATCCACTCTCTCTTCACCTCAGACGCACAGCAGTTCAACTCTACTAAGAGCGATGAAGCTATTGGTAAATTAGGAAAAACCGTCTCTACGCTCAGATCATCTTCGTGCACGAGTAAGCCAGTCCTTTTTTCATTATTCATCGTGCTCTCCCCCCTTTCAGGTAGCACAGTCTTTGGTCGAGCTGGAATCTCTAGCTGCGCGGCCTTTCCATTTTCTAAAAATTCCAGCCCATCAGCGTGAGTATCTAATCGTTCAGGATCGAGATATTTTTCAATGTTCGAGCGCCTCGCTAAATAACTCTTTCCTGGAGTCTGTATTCCAGCCACCCAACGCCAGCTCAAGGTATTAGATGCTGGGTCTGCATCTAACAAATGACGATAGAAAAAGTCTGCTCCTAGCTGCCACGGGAGCTTCATCGTATGAATCCAGTATCCAGCAAACCACATTCGAGCATGATTATGCATGTAGCCTGTCTCTTTTAACTCACGAACAAAGTCGTTCATAACATCGACAGGCCCCTCTCCAGCCATGACGTCTAGCGCCTGGCCACATGGATCTATCTCTGATAAATCTCGTAAATAATCTGTCCAAACTGATGGACGCAGTGCGAGCCAACTTTTCCAATACCGCCGCCAATAGACTTCTTGGACATACTTCTGGACTGTCGAAAAAGCATAGCGCTTCGTAATGCCTTCGAAGATCTCTTTCTCAGTGATCAATCTATGCCGAATAGCAGGACTTAGCCGAGAAACATTCGTATGCCCAGGCATCACATGATTTCGTTGACTGCTATAGCGTGACGCTTTTTTCTCAAATTCTTCTAAACGAAGAAATGCTGCTTCTCTAGTATGTGCAAATTCCATTATTTTAAACTAGATAAGAATCTCTCAGCATTCTTACGGTGAGTCGTTTTCTTTTCATCTGACATCCGATCATGCAGACGAGCCATCTGAGCCATTCGATAGTTCTTCATAAAGAACGCTTTGTGATCTTCCACAAAGACCCAGAAAAGCCCGTCCCAAACATCGCACCAGTCCCCTTTTTTAAAGTCAGACATTTTACGAATGTAATTCGACCCGCTCAGATAAGGCTTCGTCGCAAAGATCCCACCATCTGCGAACTGGCTCATTCCATAGACATTAGGCACCATGACCCAATCATAAGCGTCTATGAAATATTCCATAAACCATTTATAAACATCGTCTGGGTCTATTCGGCAGAGCATCATAAAATTCCCCAATACCATGAGCCTCTCGATGTGATGGCAGTAGGCGTCTTCATGTAGAGTCTGTATCACGTGATCTATCGGATCAATTCCGGTCGTGCCGTCGTAGAGTGATTGCGGCATCTTACGGGTAAATCCCCAGAAGTTCTCTTTCCGCTCGAATACACCGTGACGTAGGTAAATGATGCGCATGAACTCGCGCCATCCGATGATTTGTCTCACAAAGCCTTCTAGGGAATTAAGAGGAATAGCTCCTGTGTCTACGGCGTATTCCAGCGCACGATCAACGACTTCTTGCGGAGTGATAAGGCCGATATTCAAGTATGGCGTCAGGACCGAGTGAAAGGCGACTTTATGAGCTGTAGATATCGCATCTTCGTAGTCGCCGAAGAGGGTGAAGCGTTCTTTTAAAAAAATTTCTAATGCATCGTAAGCATCACTACGAGAGATTCCATAGCTAAATCCATGCACCGTCCCTAATGTTTTAGGGAAGCGTTTCTTAACCCACGCTTGAGCTTGAGTGACTTCTTCATGATCTGGTGGTGAATACCCTTCTGGAATTTCAA
>CALFDI010000209.1 GCA_937952875.1 uncultured Verrucomicrobiales bacterium | reverse complement strand
GAAAGGCTGATGCCTGCACGTAAGAAAAAACGCCCTGACTTCGAGTTGCAGGGTCAGAAAGTCGAAGCTGGATCTCGAGCGATCATCAATCTGCCGGTTGGTGTTTTTACGAATAATACCAGAGTTGAACTCACTGTTGTCATTGCTCATGGGCGCCTTCCTGGACCCACTCTTCTTGTGACGGGCTGTATCCATGGAGATGAGATCAATGGCGCGGAGATCATTAGACGCCTGCTTAAGAAAAAGTCGATCAATCGTCTGAAAGGCACCTTGATAGCAGTTCCCATTGTTAATGTCCCAGCGTTTTTAAATCGTTCACGTTATCTTCCGGATAGACGCGATCTGAATCGACTCTTCCCTGGCTCAGAAACAGGATCTCTAGGGGGACGATTAGCTAAGGTCGTCACTTCAGAGCTTCTGCCTCTGGCTGATACTGTCATCGATCTCCATACAGGTGCGATCAATCGCCCAAATTTACCTCAGATACGGGTGACTTCAGAAGACGACTTATCTATTAGTTATGCAAAAGTATTTAATGCACCTGTGACAGTCCTTGCTCCTCTGCGAAGTAGTTCTTTTCGCTCTCTTTGTTACTCTGAGGGGAAGACGCTGCTTTTATTCGAAAGTGGTGAAGCTCTTCGCCTAGATGCAGACTCTATTAAATACGGATTGCGTGGTATTATATCTGTCATGCGTCACATTGGGATGCTGACGCAGAAGAGAGGCTTAGCTCAGAAAAAGAAAACGGACACGATCACATGCACGAAAACGTATTGGGAACGCGCAAGCATCGGAGGCTTGTTCACACCGCTAATAGCTCTCGGTAAAACAGTTGAAAAAGGGGAAGAGCTTGGATTTGTCTCCGACCCTTTTGGTGGCACGGAAACTCCAATTACAGCGACTCGCCAAGGAGTCATTATTGGACGCACAAATGAAGGACTGGCAGACGAAGGTGATGCGCTTTTCCACATAGCGATTTTTAGTAATCTGGATCAAGCGCGTGATCAGATCGCCCTCGGGAACCAAGCCTTAGATGACAATCAAGAGTTAGACGATCATCCTGTGCCGTATCATCCATTCATGGAAGAAATTGATCCGGACGAAGAGTAATTAACGAATCCTAGCCATCATGAGGTTGAAGTTATGGCGAACAGCTCCTGCAATATTCACCTTATTCTTACTTCCAAAGAGACGACTCACGAGGTCTTCCTTTTCTTCTGTTTTCTCAGCATTCTTGAGAATAGCGGTATCAAAGGCAGAAAATAAATCGGCTGCTAGACGATCAGCTGGACTAAGTGGATCTGAAGGTGGAGACGCTACCCCTTCGGCTAGCGGAAGGGGATCGCTGGCACGTGTGATTAATCCACTATCGACTTTTTGACCAGCGAAGGTGCCTTTTACCTGACCAATCATCAGTCGCCCATCTGAAGAGAATGTGAGTTCTAGGTGGACGATGTTAGCAGAGCCAGCACCTTGATCGATCCGTGTGCTCACAAAGATGCCTCCTCCAGCATTACGAGTGACAGTCGGATAGTGCGTGCGGTAGGAGCCATCTACGAAGGAGTAAGATGCAATCCGTTTTTTTCCTTTCCAGCCATTTAGACTGTTACCAAATGATTCTATATCAAATGTCGTAGCGCTGACATTGAGCATGAGGAGGATAGATGCAGTGGCGGTAATTATGTATTTCATAGTAGATTTTGAAAAAGTTAAAACGCTAAGCGTGCAGCAGCGTGAAAGAGTAGTGATTCGGTAGAAGTGTCAGAGGTGTTATCGATGAGTTTACTGTATTCTAAGCCACTCATGATCTTCAGCTTGTCCTGATAGATGTGTAAATTCGCTCCATCGTAGATCGAATAGAATTCATCACCTGAGTCGTATGGGCCAATTCCTCGAGTCGGATCTGTGCCGACACCGTATCCACGAACGAGCGCTCGGTCAGAACTGGACTTTGCGTAGTGGATACGTCCGACTAGCTGCAGTGTGCCGGGCATAAGCCAATAAGTAGGCTGCAAGGTGACACCCCAGAGAGCTGATTCATTTCGAGCAAGCATGGCGTTTGCCACAAAGTTCCAACGCTCTTCCTCAATCTCTACTCCTGCAGAAAATAGATGACGAAACATTGGGTTCTCAATCGGAATCTGAGAGCTGAAATTTCTCGCCCCGTTAAAACGAGACTGCGTGATGCTCTCGCTCCCTGCAGGATCAGCATTATAAATATAATCAAGGTGCCAGCGCTGGCTAAGAGGTGCTCCTTCTACTAGAGAGAAGAGGCCTTCAGCGCCAGCGTAGACGTAGCCACTGCTATCGAATCCAGGTAGGCCATTCGCTGTCGAGCCGCTAAAGTATCCTATGCTCGCACTGGATAGATTAAAGTCGTGAGTGTAAACTGCTCCGAGTGTCCGTTCAGGTAGTAAAAGGTTTCCTATAAGGCTTCGTTCTATGACGGGGAGATTTTGACTACTGCGGGATTCGTAGCCGAAGTGCGGGCGAAATTTCCCTACACTGAGTCTATCTCGTCCTGTGAGGTTAATCTCAGCTTTTAAGGTGTTAAGATCTTGTCCGCCACTATCTGGATCGAGATCAGCGATCGCCTCTATGTCCGTCTTATAGAAGGCTTTCATTCTTGCCCCAAGCCTGACGCGGCGCGTGCTCGTCTGTGCGAGATTTTCTTGCTGAGTATCTGATTTAATAGAGCCCCACGCGCCTTGACTGTGGAGCATGCCCGCGAAGGCGATAGACTGAATGTAAGGGTTCTGCGCGTTCTCGTAGAAGACTGCGTGCGCCCATAGAGCGTCTAAAGGAGACCCTGCATAATCTGGATTGATTGTGATGATTCGTTGTTCTTCTGACTCTTCTGTGGCTTGAACAGATTTATCTGGTGCTGCTGTCTGAGCATTCGGATCGATTTGCTCAGCATGCCGATTCAGTTCAAGGAGATCGAGCGGGGACTGCGCAAGTGCGAGAGGGCTGAGAGCGAAAAAAATGATGAAGAAAGATTTCATTTTCTTCCCTCCTTGGCTGCGCGCTCAGCTTTGAGTTTTTCTTCTTTCTGCTTCTGACGCGTTGCGACACGTTTGATTTGTTTGACGTATGACTTGAGGTTCTCGCTGGACTTTAACTCGTAGGCCTTTTCGAGAAAAGCGAGCCCAGTGATGTAGTCTCGGTTTCCAATAGATTGACGTGCTAGAGAAATGTTTGCCTGATAAGAATGTTGAGGATCGCGAGCTGCTAGTTTGTATTGGCTAGATGCTAGGCCTTGTTGTTTGATGCGCTCATCATCAGTGTCGGCATTTTCGGCTAGTAGGACGTGGTAGTCTCCTTTTTCGAGAAGAATCTCTCCGTTCGCGGAATCGATAGAAAGCAGAGTTTCTAAGATTTTCCCGACTGTTTCTGTCTTGCCAGAAGCTTTGGCAACTTTCAATTCTACTAGATAAACCTGCACTTCGTGTGCTTCAGTGAGTTGGTCGACGCCAGTTGAGCGGATTTTTTGAACGAGAGTAGATGCTTTTTCTGGAAAGCCATATTCTACTAAAATTGTCGCAGATTCTAAGGCTGTTTTTGGATTGAATACTTTTTGAGCATCGATCGCAGCTAGGTATGCGAAGAGGGCGAGTTGAGGTTGATCCAGATTGATATAGATCTTTCCTAGCTGATTGAGATCGTTCGCATCAGCCATTCCGCGGAGACGGAGTTCTTCCATTACAGCGGCAGCTTCCATCTTCTTGTCCATCTCGTAGAGAGCGTTCGTTTGCTGAAGATAGTAGTTTTTGTTGTTAGGGTCTTCTTTGATGAGACTGCCCAGCATGGCGACAGACTCTTCGAATTTTTCTTGTAAGATCAGAGTCTGAGCTAGGCCTTTTTGCCACTCCTTCTCTGCACCATTTAATAAAATCGCCTGACGGTAAGCTGACTCCGCTGCCACAGGATTGTTATCGCTCAGATACGCATAGCCAATCAGGCCATACACGCGGTGAGAGTTATCACCTAATTCAAGTGCTTTTTGTAAATGCGGCAAAGCCTTATCAAGCTTCTCCTGCTTCACATAAAGAAACGCAAGATTTGTGTGTGCACGACGAAAGTTAGGGTAGCGACGAATAGCCTCTTTGTAAGCGCGAAGAGCATCATCCAAGCGACCAGATTGATTATACAGTGTTCCGAGAACGAAGACCATCGCGGGACTCACAGATTTTTTGTTACCTTCGGCATCTTGAGTGCCGTCATTTGTCGTGATAAAGCGTTTCAGTTCTGACTCTGCTCGGGCAAATTGGCTGGTATCAAATAGCTCGCGAACTTTTACGAGAAGTTCGCTTTCGGCACGTGAGACTTTAGGCTCTACAGGCGCGAGAAAACCGTAACTGCCGACAAATGATTTTTTAAACTCCTGAGTCTTAAAGAAAGACGGGGATAGGCGAATCGGGTCTGCATTAACAATTGCGATAGTAGAAAGTATGAAGGTGGTGAGACGAAGAATCATGGAGAAAGGGGGAGTGCTAAGATCGAACCTCGAAGAGGAATGGGATGACAACTTTGCCTTCGGCAGGTCGCCCTCCGCGGATGGCAGGCTTAAATTTCCAGCGTTTTGCGGCTTTAAGCGCAGCCTGGTCTAGTGATGCTT
>CALFDI010000208.1 GCA_937952875.1 uncultured Verrucomicrobiales bacterium | reverse complement strand
TGAGCGAGCTGATCCCATTTGGAGCTTTTTCCCACCGCGCAGGGATTGGCTTTCCCGCAGCGAAGAGTTTTTCAAAAATAGGCGGCAACAATAACGTCACCTGATCAGATTCAGGGATAACAGGTTTCTGCACTGGTGGCTTTTCGCGAGGAACAGCAGGTCCCTGTAAAACGGCTAACACGACAGCTACACCATGCTCACAGAGCAGGCCGTCCCGTCGATTTTCCATGCAGCCACAGACAGTGATGATGTCTGTTTTGGATTTTATGGTTACCTTGGGGCGCTTTGGCTTTCCTCCCACCTTCATGAGTCCTGAATAAACGCCATTTTTCAGAGCCGCCTCAGTGACAGAGCCTCGTTTAACCTGATCACGCCCCGCTTTCCAAGCGCGCCAGCCTGCTGCCTCGGACAGTTCTTTTTCGGTAATTTCCATTGATTGCGTGATTTCTCAGATTTGACTCAGTGAACTGGGATTATTTAGTAGCATCCCGCCAGCAGATGTTTCAAAACATGTCCGCAGGTATTTTTAAATGAAGATCGTAGCTATATCGAATCAGAAAGGAGGCGTCGGGAAGACCACGACCTCTATCAATCTCTCCGTCGGTCTCGCTCTAAGAGGTGTGAAGGTCTTACTGATCGATCTCGATCCTCAGGCAAATGCGACGAGCGGCCTAGGGCATGAGCCTGATGGTGAGCTGAGCATGTATCGCCCACTGATCGATGAAGGGGCTGTAGATTCCATGATTCAACAAACGCGCTTTGAAAATCTCTCGATCATAGGAGCTGACCTCGACCTCGCGGGTGTGGAAATTGAGCTAGCACGGTCTGACGACCACTTAACTCGCCTGAGAACGCTCATCACTGAATCGAAGAAAGCGAATCAATTCGACTTCTGCATCCTAGACACGCCTCCTTCACTAGGTGTGCTCATGACATCAGCTCTTGCCGCTGCTGATGAAGTCCTCATCCCTCTTCAGTGTGAGTGGTTTGGCCTAGAGGGACTTGCTAAGATCGTGGGCGTGATCGAGCAAATCCGCGAAGCTGGCGCAAATGCCAATCTCACCCTCGATGGCATATTAATGACGATGTATGACGGGCGCACGAATCTCTCGAAACAAGTCGTCGATGAAGTGACAAATTACTTTCCTGAGCAGATCTACAAGGCTGTCATTCCGCGAACAATCCGGATAGGAGAAGCGCCGAGCTATGGGAAAACGATCTTCGAACACGCGGCAAATGGCATAGGAGCGCAGGCCTACGCAGATGTAGCGGATGAATTCATTCACCGCCACGGACTCTCCCTACCAAAGGACTTCTACCGGAAGATCAAAATCTCTTAAGAAAAGATCCACCTCCAGATGCGTCTCCAGAGCGAGGGTCGCTTTTCTTGGATCACGAGAGGAAGCTCTTCTAAGACCTGAGAGCGAAGAGCCTTCGAATGACTGTCTGCCTGCCTCATCAGAGCGAGGATTTCATCCAAATATTCACTGTGCTGATCAAGCGCTGATCGACCCAAGACGTCTGAGAAATCTACCGTCGCAGTCGCTCCCCACGCCTCGTAGGTTTTCAGGTATTTGATCTTACGGTCGAGCTTTCGCACACCGCGTGAACGT
Source organism: uncultured Verrucomicrobiales bacterium (assembly GCA_937952875.1). GTDB lineage: Bacteria > Verrucomicrobiota > Verrucomicrobiia > Verrucomicrobiales > Akkermansiaceae > CALFDI01. Next base: position 2,976 of record CALFDI010000208.1, on the reverse strand, counting down.
GGACTGAGTGGAGCAGAGCTTTGTATCCATTCTAACCAGTTCCGATTTCCTTTTGACTGATTGCATTTACTACAGGCAGGAACGAGATTCTGTATTCGAGTCAAATACCCCGTGGGCTTGCCTTTCCGCATCACAGGAAAGAAATGATCCCATTCTGTGGACGGATTTCCACAATAGGCGCATCTCAGATCATCAGGGTCTAGCTTTAAAAGCGCAAAGGCCCGCTCTAATTCAGCCTGAGTGGGTGGCACATTCGGTATCAATGAACGTGCAAACGCGGAACGCATCGCAGAGGATCGAGAGGCTATGCTCTCACCACCTGGAGCCTGATAGACATCCCACACTGACTTTTTCCCTCTGCTCACGCCATTATCATGTGAGGAAATCTGTAGCTGTCATTGACAATCTCCTCGCGAGGAAAGAAGACTCTTATTCATGTTTGAACTACGCGGAAAACTCAAAGTCCTCTTCGATACCCAGACCTTCGCCAGCGGCTTCTCTAAAAGAGAATTTGTCGTCACGACTCCAGATGATCGCTACCCTCAGGATATCAAATTCGAGGCAGTGAAAGACAAGATCGCCCAGCTCGATTCCATGCAAGTTGGTCAAGATGTCTCCGTCAGCTTCGATCTGCGCGGTAACGAATATAACGGCAAATATTACGTCAATCTTAACGCATGGCGCATCCAGCCAGCTCAAGGTGGCGCGGCGCCGGCTCAGTCAGCACCTGCTCAACAGCAGCCTGCCGCAGCACCTGCACAGAGTGAATCGTCCAGCCCAGCCTTCGAGCAAGAGCCATCATCCACAGATCTTAACGGATCATTCGATGATGAAGACATTCCCTTCTAGGCATCTGCCCGATGGCATTCGAACTTCATCCTAGGCTCGCCGGCGGCACATTCCAACTGGGCCGAGAGTCTAATTGCGTTATTTTACTGAAAAATAATGCAGCCTTCCCATGGATCCTCATCGTCCCAGAGGTCGACTCAGACATCGAAGATCTACACGAATTAAGTGAAGAACAGTATCGCGAAGTCTTTGCTCTGATTCGAAAGGTCTCGCTCTTCACCAGACAGCACTTTTCACCTGAAAAGCTCAATGTAGGATGCATCGGAAACATCGTTCGACAGATGCACATTCACATCGTGGGACGCACGAGCGACGATCCGGCATGGCCAGGCACAGTTTGGGCCAGCTCTGAAAAGAGAGCCTACGCTGAGACAGACGTCCTACACATCCAGCAAGCCTGGACAGCCTTTACGACCTAACCAGTATGCCTGCGGACTCTCCTCTCTCGCAGAAGACGCGCATACTCCTCATGGGTGTGCTCGCTCTCCTCGGAATCGGCTTCGCATACTTCATCTCTCAGCAGCCTGCCCGCAGACCGAATAGCCCGCGGATGCAGGCGACAGAGGCACGTCTCGCGGAGCAAAAGGCTGAACGTAAATTGGCTGCCACACAGCAGCAAGACAGCGCTGATATACAACTCATTCAGCAGTTGCTCTCTGAACAACTTGATAAACGCAGCTTTTCCTTCGCTACAGTCGTCTACGCAGCTACTGGAAAACAAGTGCTCCCTCTCGATCAGACGCAAGAGGCTCATCTAGCACTATTCAAGGCGATCAAAACAGTGATGAAAGATGTGCTCTTAGAGCATAATCAAGACAGCTCTCCTACGCGGAATTTAAGACGAATCAATGAAGCTTCGCGCTATTTCGAAAACAGTCTCATTTCCCATCTAGACGCATTAGACGATTTCAGCTGCGCACCTCCGACCCTACTCAGCGGGAAAACGAATCGTTCAGGCTATCCTGACCTACGACTAGTCCACATACCGAGCGGCACAGTCGCCTATCTTGATCCGAAACTACTAGAAGAAGGCTCTCTCACCAGCACACTCCGGACATTCTACTATTCTCCTAAGAAGAGGACTAACAAGATCAATGATGATGCGATCCACTTACTCATTGGGATAGAGCACGATGGTAATGACGGAAGGTGGAAATTTACCCACTGGAACCTCGTCGATCTATACAAACTTAAGGTTCGCCTGAAAGCCGAATTCCAATCTAGCAATAGTGACGTTTATAGCCCTGATACATTGATCCGGTAAAACAGTTACTTTTCTGATTGGTATTAGATACTAGGACCGGAGTAGAGCTCCGTGAGATAACGCCTATCCAGCTTCCCTCCTTTAATATCAACGACGTAAATTCCCTTTTGACTTACTTGAGCGTCCTTGTAGTTTAGCCTGAAGATAAGAGAATTCTTATAAACGAACTTATTAATAAGAGGAATCTCAACGCCTTCTAGCGCTTCGAAATCGCCGTCGATAGTGTTCGGCCTATCCGTCAGTTTTTTAACCCGGATCTCTATATCTTTAATATCAGCTCTTATGCTTGAAGCAAAATAAGCTGACCAGCTATCACCTTTCATAAAGGCAATCGGATAAAATCCCACACCTGGATATGCCCAAAATTCTAACTGACTTTCACGGGACGTATCGAAGGCCCACATGGCACTGTAGTTATATGTCTTTTTCGGACGGCTCTTATGAGCGATTCCCGTCTTGCCCATTCTAGAAGACAGGCACCAACGCCTGTGGCCACATCTCTCGACGTTATTACGACCATCTTCGGCGAACCACGCATTGATTGCACGAGGTCCAGAGGCACCAGGGCATAGATTACATGATCCTGTATGATGACCTAGATCATGAGAAACTCTTCTCAGCTTGGCCATGGTATCAGCTGCTTCTTGAGCTTTATCACAGAGATCCTGATCCAGAACAACATCATCAGCCACACCACATAAATATCGATAACAGTTGAGGTGTGATACAGCCTTGAAGATCCATGGATCTGCCCATTCAGGCCCGGTTCTGCCTCGGATCTCAGAGATACGTTCCGCTATCTCTTCCTGAGTCCTTGGGTAGAGATCTGGGTTAGGTGGGACTGGAGGAGCTTCCCAGTCGAC
>CALFDI010000207.1 GCA_937952875.1 uncultured Verrucomicrobiales bacterium | reverse complement strand
GATGAAACACATCCTCCTCGTATCCGCCCTCGCAGCCTTTGGACTTAGCAGCTGTGAGAAAAAAGATGCAGCGACTACTGGCGCAGAGTCAGGCTCTAGCATCGACGTCATCCGCTTTTCAGCCATTCCTGATAAAGAGACAACTGGTCAAGCTGAGCGCTTCAAGCCAGTCGAGGAATATCTCACGAAAGCTCTCGGTAAGACAGTCGAGTTCGTCCCATCAGACAGCTACGGTGCTTCCGTAGAAAAGTTCGAGAATGGAGACATTCAGCTCGCATGGTTCGGTGGAGTCTCAGGCGTCCAGGCACGCGCTGCAGTTCCGGGTTCTCAGGCGATCATTGCCGGTGAAGCAGATCTTCAATTTAAGTCTTACTTCATCGCTCATCAAAGCACAGGCCTAACTTACAGTAAGGACTTCCCGATGGGCATCAAAGACCTCACTTTCACCTTTGGGTCATCAGGTTCGACTTCTGGCTGCATCATGCCATCGAACTTCATCTTAGAGAATACTGGCAAAGGCCCTATGGAGTTTTTAACAAAGAAGCCGCTCGGCTTTTCCGGAGCACATGATAAGACTGCGATGGAAGTCAATGCGGGCACTTACCAGGCTGGAGCGCTTAATTTCAAGACATATGAAAAGCTCGTCGCTGCCGGCAAGATCGATCCTAACGTCTGCGTGAAGATCTGGGAAACTCCACCATATGCTGACTACAACTTCACAGCTCACAAGGCACTCGGCACAGACATGATCAATAAGATCCAGGAAGTTCTCCTCGCATGCGAAGACGAAGCTGTCCTCAAGGCTCTGTCTCGTAAGAAGCTCATCAAGGTCACTAACGAGACCTTTGCTGGTATCGCGACTGTGTTAGAGAAAGGCCTCATCAGCCAGTAAATCTCGCACTTTACTCTCTTGAAAAGCCTCGTCGTCATCGACGGGGCTTTTTTGTGCTCTCTTGACATTTACGCTAAAGGGCTTTGTCTAAAGGTATCTTGAGGACATTACAGGCGATCGTCTTTCTTCTGCTCTTCAGCATTTCTCACGGGAGCTGCTGGGCAGACTCACTCGGCCTGTTCTCAGAATCCCCCCTTTCCTGCTGCCAGCCAGTGCATCACTGCAGCGGAGATCATGATCATGAGGCACCTCCTTCAGAACCGGACGAGTCTGAAGACACACACGACTGCCTTGGCTGCCAGCTCATTCAGTCAGGCTTTACCCACCTCGCACAGACAGATCATCTCCCAGCACCATCTTTTGCTGAAAAGGATCTACTATTTCAACAGTGCATCACAGCGCATTACCACGCACTCGATCACCCTCCTAGACCCACTGCCCCGCCTCCTCCCAGACGAAAGCTCAGAGGCAAGAGCCTCATCTCTCTCCTAACAGATTCCGTCATCCTCGCGCGCGGACCTGATCATAGCTGGTAAAGAACGTTGCAGCCATACGGGCTGTTAGCAATAATACTCTACAGATTTCATATCTGTCTAACATGCTGATTTTTTCAGCATCTTCCCACCGCTTTACCATGCACTCGAATGATCCGCATCACACTCTCTCTTCTCACATTTCTCTCTCTAGGCTCTCACGCTGCAACACCCATCATCAGCTATAAGACCTTACCTGACCGCGTCAGGAAACTAAATCCTGACCTCATAGCGGCACGCTACCGCATCGATGAAGCGAAAGGCCGGCTGAGGCAATCAGGTCGACTGACCAATCCAGAGCTGAACTTTGAACTCACTAATAATAACCGCCTCGAAGAGCGCGCCTTGACGGTCGGATTCACTCAGAAATTCCCCGTAACTGAGAGATTACGGCTGGAGAAAGATGTGAGCCTACACGATGTCTACGCAGCGGCGGCTGAAGTCGCAGACACAGAAAGACGACTCATCGCAGAAGCTCGCCAGCATCTCGTCTCAGCCTTGGCACTGAAGGCACAGCGCGAACTCCGCACAGAGCAAATCACACTCTCGCAAGAACTCACCAGCTACATCAAGAAGTTAGCGGATAAAGGAGAAGCCTCAGCTCTCGATGCAGGGCAAGCCCGCCTTGAACTCCTCCAGCTCAAAACGAAACTCCGCCAAATAGACGCTGAAGAAAAAGTCATCGAAGGCTTACTCAAGCCACTACTCGGCATGTCTCCCTCTGCTCCGCTCATTCTCGGAGGACACCTCGAAAATCTCACCATCCCTCAACAGACAGCAGCTCTTAAACTGAGAGGCGATCTGCGCGCAGCCCAACACGAAATCGATGGAGCGGCAAAGCAGGTCGAACTCGAAGAGGCACGTCAATATGACGATATCGAAGGCGGACTATTCGTCACGATAGAGCGCACTGAAGACGCACCCGAAGGATTCGAAACAGAAGGTATTCTAGGACTAGCTCTCACAATTCCACTCCCATTATGGGATAACAATGAAGGCTCGATCGACGAAGCCAAGGCTCGCGTGCAACGGAGAAAGGCTGAACTGAATGCCTTAAGGGCTTCAGCACGTCATGAGATTAAGTCAG
>CALFDI010000206.1 GCA_937952875.1 uncultured Verrucomicrobiales bacterium | reverse complement strand
AAATCCTGATGCGAAGAGCGCGCCGATAAATTTCCCCGCAAGTTCTGATGGAGGTGGTGGCACTGGCATGAATTTTAGCCAAAAGTTCAGGCCAAACACAATAAAGGCAATTCCTAGTAGAATACGAGCTGTCGTAGTGAGGTGAGTCATAGTATTATTTGTGAGTTTTACAGTTAAGTTGATTTTGATTTCGTAAAGTGATTTATTGCTCTTTTTTGTTGGGTGAAATGGTGGTGGTCAGTGAGATGAGTCAGCGTGGACTTACAGTTTTTATCTTCGGCTTAGATCCAAGTCCCAGAGCTTTTTCATATCTCGGAAGATCATGAGAAGAGCAGGTAGAAGAAAGAGCGTGATGACCGTCGCGAAGAGAATGCCAAAGGCGAGGGATGCTGCCATCGGCTTGAGGAACTGCGCCTGCACTTCAGTCTCTAAGAGAAGCGGGGCGAGACCGAAGAATGTCGTTAGGCTGGTCAGTAGGATCGCCCGGAATCTTTGCGCTCCCGAATTTCTCACAGATGTTTCCAGATCTTCGCCTTCTTCTTTCAGATCATTGACTCGACAGACAAAGACTAGTGAGTCATTTACGACAACTCCGGAGAGTGCAAGGATTCCAAAGACTGATAAGATACTTACGGGAATTCCCATAATATAGTGGCCGAGAAGTGCTCCAATAATTCCGAAGGGAATCACGCTCATGATGATGAGTGGCTGGATGTAGCTCTTCAGAGGAATTGCGATGAGGATGTAGATGAAGATGATGCTAAATACAAAACCAATGAGAAGTGACTTCATTGACTTTTTCCTCTGCTCCACTTCAGCCCCATCACTACTACTAAGGCCAGGATACTTCGCTTTCATTGTGGAGATGAATTCATCTTCAATGCGCGAGTTGACCTCGTCTGGTGATGTGGTGGCCTTATCTACGGCTGCCTTTACCGTGACGACACGCTTATTATCGTAGCGCTCGATCGAGGCGAGAGAGTCTGAGTATGTTGTATCTGCTACTACGCTAAACGGCACAGCTGTGCCAGAGGCTGTTCGAATCCGCATGTCTCTGAGCGTCTCTAGTGAGTCACGCTGATCGATGGGGTAACGCACCATGACGCGGACTTCATCTCGCCCGCGTTGGACACGTTGCGCTTCTCTTCCAAAGAATGCATCGCGAACATTCAGCGCGAGATCTCTCCGTGTGAGTGCTGCTGCTTGACCTTCGGGAGTGATGGAATACTGAATTTCTGGTTTTCCAGAGTCGAAGCTATCAGAAATGTCGAAGACTCCAGGGTAAGTCGCAAGAAGCTCTTTCACCTCGGCCGCCGCTTCTTGCAGTTCATCTAGGTTATCACTCTCGAGATTGATCGAAATGTCTCCACCAGGCGGCCCAGCAGTGGCTCGGAAGGAAAGCGAGCGCGCCCCGGCGACTTGACCGATTTCTCGCCGCCAATCTTTGACGATCTGCTCTGAACTAAGAAATTCACGTTCGGCTGATCGGGTCAGCTCTGCTGCGACTGAAGCGGTCGTATTGTTGCTAGCTGATATCTGAACTTCCTTGAATGGATTATGCCCAAATTCTTGTTCATATTTTTCTCCTAGGCGTTCCGTAGCTGAAGCGATGCGTTCTGCGTTTTCATGGAGATACTCGACGGATTGCCCTTGCTCGAGGGTCAGTATCGCTGAGGCATTATCTTGGTAAATATTCGGAAAGAAAACGAAGCGAAGTTGCCCAGCAGGGAAGAGGCCGATCACGAGCATGAGCACAGCGATGAACGCTGCGAGAGTGGCGTAGCGCCATGGGAGAATCACTCGGATCACAGGACGATAGACTCGCTCGACGAACCAATCTAGCCCGCCAGCGATTGACTTTTGGAAGCGGACCCAGAGCTTTGAAAAGCGGTTGCGAGGCTTTTTATGCACATTTACGTGGGCGAGATGCGCAGGTAGGATGAGCTTTGATTCGATCAGTGAAAAGGCGAGGCAGAAGATGACAACGGTTGCGATCTGGCCGAAGACATTTCCGAGTCTACCGCTTACCTGAGTTAATGGTAAGAATGCAGCGATTGTCGTAATGACTCCGAAGGTAGCGGGAGTGACCACTTTACTCACACCGCGCACAGTCGTTTTTAGCTGTTCTTCAGGGTTATCTGATTCTTCGGCCTTTTCTTTAGCCGAGAAGATCGACTCACCGATGACGATGGCGTCATCTACTACAATACCGAGAACGACGAGAAAGCCAAAAGCCGAGATGACATTCACTGACAGATCTATTCCTGGAATAGGGAAGAGCGTGACGGCGCCTGCGAGTGAGAGAGGGATGCCAATAGCGACCCAGAAAGCGAGTCGGAAGTTCAGAAAGATCATGAGAATGCCGAGGACTAGCAGCACGCCAAGTCCACCGTTGAAGCCGAGTAGGACGAGGCGATCGCGAATGTTCGTCGCTCCATCTAGCCAGCTCGCAAGTTGGATTCCTTCAGGAAGATCTTTGTAGTTCTCCACGACGTCTCTGGCCTGAGAGACAGCTTTGAGAATATCGTCGTTGCCTTCTGTGGTGATTTTTAAACTCGTCGTCGGCTGGCCTCGAAATCGATTGAGTGTCTTCTGATCGATAAAGGCGTCACGCACAATCGCGACATCTTTTACGAGAACTCTCGTGCCATCACTTCGTGTCCGCAGAGGGAGATTCTCGAAGTCTTTTTTCACATAGGCTTGGTCGCGTGCACGGAGTGAAATGTCGCCACGAGATGAACGGATCACACCTCCGCCTAGATCGATGGAGTTCTCAGTAATGGCATCTGCGACTTCTGTGAATGTGAGATTATACGCGCGTAGTTTTTCTTCTGACGGTTCGATTGAGATTTCATAGTCGCGAGAGCCGAAGGTCTCGACTTCAGAGATAGCGGGTTGTCGGAGTAGGGTGTCTCTGAGATTTCGCGCGGCTTCTTTACGTATCGCTTCTGTTGCATCACCATACAGTTCTACCCAGAGCACTTGGTTGGAGCGTTGCTTTTCGAGAACGACTGGATTCTCAGCCTGTTCAGGGAGGCGGGGAATGGCATCGATTTGAATTTTTACATCATCCAGAAGCTTGGACACATTGTATCCTTCTTTCGCGTCAATGGTGACAGACGAGAGATTGTCAGAGCTAACAGATCGGATATGATCGATGCCGTCCACACTTTCTAAAGCCTCTTCTATACGGATGGATACTCCGCGTTCGACATCCTCCGGCGTGCCTCCACGGATGGGCACGTTTACGATGACTGACTCTGCAGCGAAGGCCGGGAATCCTTCTTTCCTCACCGTCAGTGCAGTGAAAATACCAGCACCTATTATGGTGAACATCAGAATGTTCGCCACGACTGGATTACTCGCGAACCATGAGATGATAGGATGTTTTTGAAAAGGATTCATGGTTAGCTGTTAGAGCTTCGAGACAGTTGAATCGGCTTCACTTTCATTCCAGATTTTAAAGTGGTAAGCGGACGAGTGAGGAGCTTGAGAGGTGGAGTGAGAGTCTCGCCTCCTAGTTCTACGTAGAGCATTTTGCCATCGGCATGCAGTCGTTTCGCAGGGATTTTGTTAAGCATATCATCTGAATCGATGACCCAGATATATTGGTCGTTCACGAGTGCTGATTCTGGTATTTCGTAAGTATTTGAGAGCGCCTTTGCCTCTACTTCTATCTTAGTAAATGTTCCGATGGAGAGCGGAGGGGTAGTGGAAAATGGATCGACGATCTCCCCGATTAGCGTAACGACTTGATCGCGCGAGACCACTGGTGCAGTGCGGACGATTCGCCCTGTCCACTCGGCATCTGGTAGGATGGGGGTGCGTAGTGTGATGGTAGGGCCAACTGTGGTTTTGTTTGGAAGAGTCACGCGCTGCAGTTGCTCAGCTGTGAAAGGCATAGAGACCTCGACGCGTTCAGTCGCGATCAGAGTGCCGAGCTGGACTTGAGGTGTGGCAAAGTTCCCAAGGGAAGCTGAGCGAGCTGTAACGAGAGCATCGAAGGGTGCTTTGATAACTGTGCGTTCTATGTCGATAGAGGCTTTTTCTAGTGTTGCCCGTGCAGCTTCGATGGAGGCTTTTGCAGCTGCTAGCTGTGGCTCTCGCAGAACGAATTCTGTCGCGTCTGAAAGTTTTCTCCCAGAGGCAATCCAGTCTTCGGAGGCTTGTTTTGCTCGTAGATTCTCTTCAGCTAGCACCTGCTCATTCATGGCCAGAAGAGACTGTTGCGTTGCATAGGCTGCTTCGAAGTCTGTTCGATCAATGCGCACGAGAACGCTTCCTTTTTTAACGCGTTGACCGACTCGAAAATCTGGAGAGACTTCGATGATCTGGCCACTCACTTGAGGAGTGAGCGTCGTTTCAAAATAGGGACTCACCGTGCCGAATGTGCGGACTGGTGGAGCATGCTCTCCGGGAGAGATCTCGATGTAGCGTGCCTCTGGGATGATGTTTTTTGCTTCTTTGCTTTTAGGATCCGGGGCAGATGCTTTAAGAGCTTTGAACCCTAGAAACCCTGAAGAAAGAATGAGAAATGTGATGATGATCTTAGGAAGATGCTTCATGATATGGTGAAATTAGTAGGACTTGCCGAGTGCTGCTGCGAGGGCGACTCTATTCTGGTAACGCGCGGTGCGCACTGTGATGAGTGCCTCTTCTGTGGCGAAGGATCGGCGCTGAATCTCTAACACAGAGAGAATGTCTAGCAGTCCGGATTCGTATTGGCGAAGGGCGCGATCTTCAGCTGTTTTAGCAGCCTTTAGAGCTGCTGCTGCTGCGGATTCTTGTTCGGCTAAATAGTTCTGCGAGCCGATCGCATCTTCTGTCTCGCGTAGAGCATTGAGCACTGTTGATTTATAAGTTGCGAAGGCTGCTTCAGCGCGTGCATTAGCGGCACCGACTGCGGCTTTCAATGAACCTGATGCGAAGATCGGCGCACTGATATTACCCGCGAGTGACCAGACATCAAATTGCGCACGCGCGAGATCTTCAAGAGTGGCGGATTGACGACCTAGGCTGGCAGTCAACGGGAAGCTAGGATATAGCTGGGCATGAGAAATGGTGACACGTGCATCTGCTGCGCGAATCCGCTGGTAGGCTGCGTCAATGTCTGGGCGTGATCGTAATAGCGCAGATGGGAGCCCTGCTGGGAGAGAGCGACGCAATGAGGGGAACGAGTCCGCCTTGAGAGATGCTGATGGATAGCTACCCAGAAGTGCCGCTAACCGTCGAGCCGCCTGATCACGTGCATCTTTCCGAGCGATCAGCTGTGCACGAGTTTGTTCGATATCTGTCTTCGTGAGAGACAAGTCGCTGAGGGTGGAGAGTCCATTCTCGAAACGTCTTTTTACTAAAGAATTCGTGGATTGAAAGCTTTCGAGACTTCTTTGGCTCAGTTTTAAGAGTCGTGTAGACGATATGAGAGAAAAGTAAGCTTGAGCGACTTGAGCTGCTAGAGATTGGCGGGCAGCGGCATAGTCAGCGGCGATAGCGGACTGGTCTGCGGTGGCAGCTGTGACTCCTGCGCGGATTCGTCCCCAGACATCGACTTCCCACTGAGCATCTAGACTCGCTACGTAGCGCTCTACGACAAAGGTGCCTGCACTGAATCCAGCTCCAGCAGAATTACTCTGTGCGCGGGCTGCAGATCCTTGCGCTGATAGGGTAGGGAGGAGGCCAGCCCGTGATTGAGTGACAGTAAATCCTGCTTCTTTGAGACGTGCAGCGCTGGCGATGAGGTCAGGGTTATTTTTTAAAGCCTGAGAAATCAGTGCATTCAGCTCACTCGATGGGAAAACGCGCGTGAGAGAACTCGCGATTTCTGGAACAGGTGGCTGCGTCGCATCATAACGAGCAGGCAAAGAGAGCGCAGCAGCAGATGGTGCCAGCGCTGAGGGTGGCGATGTGCAAGCTGAAATAAGTAGAATTACTAAGAAACAAGTGAAGCGCATGATTTAAGTGAAGTAATAGCTGCGATGACTGCTGTGACCTGCCGATCTATAAAATGTGCGATGTCGTCAGCCTCAGTGGGGAGTGTCTTTCCGAGAAGCGCGTGGTCTCTGCAAACGATGGTAGAGCCCGCTATCAATGTTGTTTTAGCCTGAGTGATCACGCCGTATGGCTGCTCACCGAGGGCGTCGTGTAGCAGAGAATCAATCTCATCGAGTGCGAGTTGCTGCACCTCACCCAGAATCATCGCAACGGGAGAATTCGGCACATTCACTGTATTCGACATGATGCGCTCGAAGTCTCCGGCGGGGCCGTCATCGAATGAGCGGAGAAGTATGGCACGGGAAAAAGCCGCGATTTTATCCATAGGGTCTGCCTGATCAGATACATCTCCTGAGATAGGGTAGGCCTCCTCGGCACAGGCATATGTCTGACGCAGTGCTGCTATAAAAAGCTTATCTTTCGAGCCGAAGTGATAATTCACTGCGGCGATATTTGCTCCGGCATCTTCTACGATGTCTGCAATCGTTGTGCCTCGATAACCTTGCCGTGCAAAGTGCTGGATAGCGCTTTGTAGCAATTTCTCTTTTGCAGATCGTCCCATTTCATAAAGACAGATCCGAGAGTAATATGAAAAATCAAATGGTTATTTGAATTTTTCTGTCTTCGAGAGAAAAATCATATAACTCATTCATTTTTAGCATCTTTATTGCTTCGGCTTCGTTAATTTAATGGCGCAGTGTTTATAATTCGGCTGGCGACTGTGGGGATCAAAGCTCGGGTAAGTGAGCTGATTGATCATATTGTAGTGCATCGGGAGGAAAGCCTGGCCGCGCTGCACTGTCGGGGCGAGATAGACGCGTGCTGTGATGTGGCCACGTTTGCTCGTCACTTCTAGTAGCTCATTATCTTTCACATTGAGATCTTGTGCATCAGCTGGATGAATCTCGATATAGACGTCTTTTGGATAGAGTTTTTTTAGGATGTCTGACTTGCCAGTGCGTGTCTGAGTGTGCCACTGACTTGATGTTCCGCGTCCCGTCAAGAGGGTGAAGGGGTAGTCATCAGATGTCGGCTCAGGGAGTTCAGCGGGAGGGCTATAAAGCAGATTTGCTCGTTTGTTAGGCGTATAGAACTGACCATTCTCAAACAGTCTTCGCTGTCGTTCGACAGACTCTTTATTTGAGTATTCTGATGGATAGGGCCACTGGACACCACCTAACTGATCGATGTGTGCGTAGTCATTAATCCCTGTGATGTCGCATGGCTGGTCTTTTGTGACAGATTTTAATAGCTGAAAGACGGCTTCTGGATGGGTCCATTTTTTAAATAGTGTGCCGCATCCCCAGACGTGAGCGAGAGCTTGGAAAATGCGGAAATCACTCAGAGCTTCGCCAGGAGCTCGGCGCACTTGTTTAATCGTGCCGATGCGTCGTTCGCTGTTGATAAAGCAACCAGACTTTTCACCCCAGCCAGCAGCAGGTAAGACTAGATCAGCTATCTCAGCTGTTTCTGTGCTGTGATACATGTCTTGAACGACGAGGAAATCCAGTTTCTTGCGGAGTTCTGTAAAGGCACTTTGATTAATCCAGGAATGAGCTGTATTCGTCGCGATGATCCATAGACCTTTAATTTTTCCACTTTCTATTCCAGAGATGATCTGGTCATAGGCCCAGCTGTTTTCAGTCGGGATTCTCTCTTCTGGGATTTCTAGTAACTGTGAGATTTTTTGGCGATGTTCCGGATTTTGAAAATCGTGTCCACCTAGTAAATTCGTCGTATTTGAAAAGAGCCTCGACCCCATGGCGTTGCACTGACCGGTGATAGAATTCGCTCCAGTGCCAGGCTTGCCAATATTGCCAGTGATGAGAGCGAGATTTATGAGGGCTTGAGCTGTGCGGACGCCTTCGTAAGACTGGTTGACTCCCATGGTCCACCAGAATGAGATGCGTTTTCCTGGTTGAGAGATAGTGCGGGCTAGCGATTCGATTTCCTCTACGGACTGACCAGTAGCGGCTGTGACAGATTCAGGCGTGTAGTCTTTGACGAAAGCGGCAAAGTCATCATAGCCATCGACGGATTGACTGATGAAGTTATGATCTATTCTGTCGTCACGAATGATGCAGTGAGCGAGTGCGTAATAGAGTGAGAGGTCGCCTTTGGGCTTGAGTGGCACGTGGCGTGTCGCGACCTGAGCAGTTTCAGTCTTACGCGGATCAATGACGATGATTTCAGGGTTTCGCTTATTCTGCATCACTCGCTGCCACATGATAGGGTGAGCGATGCAGGGATTAGCGCCAGTGAAGAGTAAAACATCTGACTCTTCAAAGTCTTGATACGTGTAGGGCGGCGAGTCGAAACCAAAAGCCTGCTTATAGGCGACGACGCTGGTCGCCATGCATTGGCGGGTATTCCCATCACCATGTGTGACACCCATGCCGAATTTAGCGAAGGCACCGAGAAATGCCATCTCTTCAAAGGGAATCTGACCAGTGGAGAGGAAGGCGACGGAGTCATTACCGTGCTCTTTTTGGATTGATTTAAATCGATCGCAGAACGTGTTCAGGGCTGTCGTCCAGTCGATCTCTTCGTTGTTTAAGAGAGGCGTGGTTGCACGGTCAGATGCAGTGAGGGGAGTGAGAGATTCCCAGCCCTTCGGGCATGCCATACCTGTATTAACAGGATACTTGCCCTCAGGACTGAGATTAATCGCGTTGCCTTCGGCATCTAGATGGATTTTTAGATTACACCCTGTTGCGCAAAATCCGCAGATGGATGTAGTCGTCGCTACAGGGCTTGATGAAACAGGAACTTGGCCAAGACCGAAGTTCCCAGGTGTGCGCAAAAGATCTTCGGTGAGTGGACCATTCCATCTCCGAAAAAGTGTATTTTTTTTGTCTTTGAGCGCTGGCATTATGAATGGAAAGCAATTTCTGAGCCAACTATAATGAATATCACTCATCTAATAGATGAGTGATGCGGTGAGTGTCTTGAGGGTGGATTAGGTCTCTAGACTATAAATGATGGAGCTCTAGGCGACGTGTGTCGCCTTATCTCCAGGCTTTTTCGTAAAGCTTAGTAGGCTATTTTTATCATAAGTCTTAGCTGGTTCACGTAGGTGAGCACGATCCATGAGATAGCTGACAAGGTGATCGATGTAACGGTAGAACATGGGATCATTCATGATATCCTTGCGATTCCGTGGACGTTCAAACCCAACTTCTAGTATTTCGCCAAGTGTCGCGCGCGGACCATTTGTCATCATCGCCACGCGATCACAGAGGAAGACGGCCTCATCTACATCGTGCGTTACGATCATGGTCGTGATCTTTTCCTTATTCAGAATCTGCAGAATCGTATCCTGCAGATCCATGCGTGTGAGAGAGTCGAGACGACCGAAGGGTTCGTCTAGTAGAAGGACTTTTGGCTTGAGAGCGATGGCTCGAGCGATGCCAACTCGCTGCTGCTGGCCGCCTGACATTTCATGTGGATGCTTTTTGATGCTATCTTGAAGTCCGCAGACCTCGAGTGCATACATCACGATGTCGTGGCGTTCTTTCTTGCTGGCGTGAGGATAGACATTTTTCACACCGACCATGACATTTTGGTAAGTGTTAAACCATGGCATGAGGCAGGGTGATTGGAAAACCACAGCACGGTCAGGGCCGGGTTCATCGATTTCCTTATTATCAACGATGATGCCGCCTCCGCTAATGGCATTGAGCCCGGCGAGCATGGTGAGAACAGTGGATTTTCCGCAGCCTGAGTGACCGATGAGTCCTATGAATTCGCCTTGCTTAATATTCAGGTTAAAATTTTCAACCGCTACGAAGTCTTCACCGTATGGGTTAGGGTAAGCTTTCTGAAGGTTAGAAAATTCGACAAATTTACTAGATGGCTCGTGGTTAGGGAGAGGATACATGGGAAAGCGATTGGTTATTGATGACTCAGGATGAGTGCGTTGGTTGTTGCTGTTTTTTGAACGCAGAGATTTTTATGCAGACTGTGAGGGCATTTTCCATTTGAGCTGTGGCCGACCAGAAGGAAGGGAGAAGTCTTTTGGGGCGACGTCTGGGCAGGTGAGTGTGTTTTCTCCACGCGCTGCTTTAGCCTCGTCATTGAGACCTATCATGTAGGTTGAAATATCAGCTTTGAGCTTTTGATAGGCTGGCTGTTCAGTGAGAGTCTGCCTGACTCTCGGACGTGGCATATCGATGATGAATTCTTTTCCGAAAGTAGCTTCCGGCCCGATCGTCAGAGGGATAATGCGATCCGCCATGAGGATGGCTTCGTCCACGTCATTCGTAATGAGAACGATCGTGCGCTTATCATTTTCCCAGATGTTAAGAATTTCATCCTGCAAGACTGCACGTGTGAGCGCGTCGAGAGCTGAGAGTGGTTCATCGAGAATGAGCATCTGCGGTTGCATGCAAAGCGTGCGGGCGAGAGAGACGCGCTGGCGCATCCCGCCTGAGAGTTCATGTGGTTTTTTATCGCGCGCAGGTGTGAGATTCACCATGTCGATGTATTTTTCCACATGTGCCTGTCGTTCAGCTACGGGCATCTTAGGAAAGACCTGCTTTGCAGCTAGGTCGATGTTTCCGAAGACGCTGAGCCATGGCATCAATGAATAGGACTGGAACATAACGCCACGTTCAGGTCCGGGCGGTGCATTGACTTTATCTTTAAAAATGACTTTTCCATCTGTTGGCTGCTCTAGTCCGGCAAGCAGTGAGACGAGAGTGGATTTACCGGCTCCAGAGAATCCGATCACGGCGACGAATTCATTTTCTTTAACCTCAAGGTTAATGTCTTGGAGAACATTCACACGTCCATACTCTGGGCCGAAGCCGATGGAGGTGTTTTCCATTACGATAGGATTCATAATTACTGGAGCTGTGACTAATTAGACTGTCGCGGAGCCGTCATCGAAGGTGACGATCTTCTGCAGCACGATCATGATGCGATCGAGGAAGAAGCCAATGGTGCCGACGATGAAACAGGCGAGGATAATGTTAGCGAAGCTTAAACTACTGCCGTTTTGGTATTCATCCCAAACGAACTTTCCTAGGCCGTCAGATGATGAGAGTGCCTCTGCTGCGATAAGGACCATCCAGCCAACTCCGAGTGAGATGCGGAGACCTGCGAACATAAGCGGAAGACTACTAGGAATGATGATTTTGAACAGGCGTGACCAGAAGCCAAGGCGTAAGACTTTCGCGACGTTCATATGATCCTTATCAACGGAGGAGACGCCGAGTGCTGTATTCACGAGCGCTGGCCACATGGCACAGATAGCCACTGTGAATGCTGAGAAGACCATGGCTGGATTGACCTGCAGGAATTCGAGTGGGTTCCAGCTCGCGTTGAAGAATTTGAATAGAGGGTGTTCGTCTGGATTTGGGAAAAATGCACCGATGATGATTTGGAAAATCAGTAGCCAAACGACTGGTGAAACAGGGCGAAAAATCGAGATGATCGGAGTCATACACGCCATGAAGACGCGGTTCAGCCCGCACATCATTCCCACAGGAATAGCCACAGCACATGCCATGAGAAAGCCTACGATGACTGTAAAGATGGAGCGATAAGCTTGCCAAAAGACAGTCGCTGCACGCGGATATTTCTGTTCTTTAGCACGCTCTGCAGATTCGGTGTTTCTGACCGCAGCCTTTGCTGACTTTAATACTTCTGGGCCTGTTGACGCGAGCGGAATCGCTGCAGTTGCCTCTTTGGCTGCTTCGAGTGAGCTTGAGACTTTTTCGCTTCTGTTACCTGTGGTAAGGAAGTCGACGCGCTTTTTTAAATGCTGTAGCTCATCAGCGACTTTGTTAGAGGCGAGCTGAGCTTCTTTGAGTCGTTTTGGAGGGTTCGCACGGATTTCATCGATCTGAGTTTTGAGGTCTTTAGTAGATTCGCGTTCTTTTTCTTTGAGCGCTTTATCTTCAGCTATAGCAGTGATGAGAGCAGATGACTCGGCTGTGTTTGCTGCGACTCCCTCGGCAAGAGTCGAAATATTCTCTCGACGTAGTTTTTGAGCTTCTTTCGATTTTTCTTTAATCGAATCCAACTTAGTTTGGAGAGGAAGAATTTTTGCATCGATGGTGTCTTGCACTTCGACTGCTGCGAGAGCTGCAGCCTTTGCTTTTTCTTCGGCGAGCGCTGTGTAAGTTATAATCTGCTCTTGGACTTCAGCGAGAGTCGCTTCGCGTTCTGCTCCATCTGTATTGAAGTCACTTTGTTTCTCATTTTCCCTTTCGTGGAATCGCTTATTATTTTGGTATGAGGCGAGAACACGGTCAGGACCAGGCACTTCTCCAGATTTTGTTTTATGACGTGGAGCCATGACAGACCAGATGATGATGCAGCCGATGATAAAGATGACAGGTGTCACCATATAACGGCCGATATCACTGAGCTGTTTCTTTGGATCCTCCCCAAAGATAAGACGAACCACAGGGTCAAAGACGGTGAAGCCAGAGAAGTCGATGCCTTTAAGAAGCGTGTATTTAAATTTGTCTTTGCCTGAGTCAGCCATGGGAAAAAGAAGGTGTTGTGTGGGAAACTGCAAAAGCTAAGCGCGTGGCGTGCCGACTTTTCGACAGGATGAATGAAAAGCTGTTTTATGAATGATATGAATGAATCTCAGTCATGTGGTTGATTCATTGGACGTAAAAAGGCAGCCTCTCACGAGACTGCCTCAAGGAAAGGAGTGTGACCTAAAGTCTTAGTTCTTATTGCCAATCTTATGAGCCTTTAAGTATTCTAAAGGTTTTTTGCCATCATAAGTGATTCCATCAATAAAGTCTGAAGTGGCAGGCTTGTAGCCATCAGTATCTTTCGCGGGAATCTCTTCTGAAGTGATGTGACCTTCTTCGATTAAGCTTTCAGCGGCCTTCATGTAGATATCAGGACGATAGATTTTCTTAGCAGTTTCAGCATACCACTCAGCAGATTTAGGCTCAGTGATCTGTCCCCAGCGGCGCATCTGTGTAAGGAACCAGATACCGTCTGAATACCATGGGTATGTGCACTTATACTTAAAGAAGACATTGAAGTCTGGCATCTCACGCACATCTGTTTTCTGAAAGATGAATGTGCCAGTCATAGAGTTCTTGATGATGTCGTAATCAGCACCGACGTAGTTCTTTTGACTTAAGATACGGCAGGCCTCCTCGCGGTTCTTGAACTTTCCACCCTCCATCTCATCGAGCCATTTGCCAGCACGAATGAGAGCTTTGACTACGGCAATCGTTGTATTTGGATTTTCTTCAGCCCAGGCTTCAGTGACGCCGAAGACTTTCTCAGGGTTATTCTTCCAGATATCGTAGTTCGTGACGACGGGAACACCGATGCCTTTAGCGACAGCCTGCTGGTTCCAAGGCTCACCTACGCAGTAGGCGACGTTCTTGCCTGACTCGAGAGTCGCTGGCATCTGAGGTGGTGGAGTTGTCGAAAGTTCGATATCACCATTTGTCATGCCTTTGAGGTCTGTCGACGTATACATGCCAGGATTGATATCAGCTGCGGCGAGCCAATAGCGGATCTCATAGTTGTGAGTAGAGACGGGGAAGACCATGCCCATTGGGAGCTTTTTTCCACCATCTTTCGCCTCATCTACGACAGGCTTGAGTGAATCAGCAGTGATCGGATGTGGCGGCTTATCAGTCGCTAATTTAGGATCATTTTCCTGCATCTTTTCCCAGATAGAGTTCGAAACAGTGATGCCGTTACCATTCAGATCCATTGTGAATGGTGTGATGATGTTCGCCTGTGTGCCGAAGCCGATAGTCGCGCCGATAGGCTGACCAGAGAGCATGTGTGCACCATCAAGTTCGCCAGTGATGACGTTATCGAGGAGTTGCTTCCAGTTAGGCTGGGCAATGACTTCAACCTGAAGGCCTTCCTCTTCGAAGAAACCTTTTTCTTTAGCGATAACGAGAGGGGCACAATCTGTGAGTTTGATAAATCCAAACTTGAGAGTGTCTTTTTCAACATCGAGCGGAGCAGCCCATGAGGGGAGTGATACAGCTGCGAGAGCTGTAGTAGTAAGAAATGTTAAGCGTTTCATTTTATTAATTAGGAAATTGAGACAGAAAAAGAGGTGCGGAACGCGTGCCAAAATAAAGTGATATCAGGTATTCGCCTCATTCGATTATTTAAAAGCATGAGTAGAATTGATAGGTCTGAACTCTAAGTCATTTTAGGTGCATGAACGGCAGTGAAGAAAAGGGTGCGCTCCAAGAGTTCTGAGCTGATGAGAAAGGCGAGCCCGATCATTGGTGAGACGCATGTGACGAGAATTGTGATAATTGCAGTCGCGAGACGAGCTGATGAGATCTTTTTTAACGGAAATAAAATAAGGCGCGCGCTATGCTGATCTGGTGACCATTCCGAATCATCGCTGTGATCAAGGAAAAGATGTTCAGCGATGAGCTTGCCTACGAGAATGGTTAGGCCGATCAGGGATGGAAAAATGCTATCCGTGTAAATAGATGCTCCGATGCAAGCGGCTGCCAATGTGGTTCCATAGAATTTTGCAGCACTTCTTTGTATCGTCCAAAAGCGACGTCGAGTGTCTGCATACAGCATGACTGAGGTGAATACTGCAGCGAGAGATATGATGAAGGTGAGCGCTGAGGCGATGGAAATCGCCGCGTTTTTAAGCGCGAAATCTGACATCCATGGAGACGTTAGTAGCACGAGTGCGGGTGCAATGGCCGTGAGGGCGCCAAAGGTAGCGAACTCGCGTGAGAGCCAAGATGTTTTTAATCCTAAGAAAAATCTCCAGACTTTCAACGGTTGGCCAAGATGGAGTGCACCTATACCGAGACCAGCGAACACGAGGATGGTTCCGACAAGTGAAGGGAGGAATTTTTCTTCTAAAAGGAGAGGGAGAAGAAGAAGGCCCGCTCCGATTTGGCTGAGGACCAGCATGAAAATAAGAGGCGTATGCGCGTGCTCAGGCACGAGATGAGATTGCGTGCTCTTATGGGCAGTTTCTGGCACATCTCTGCCGACATAACGTGTGGTCGGAGCTGTTAGATCGAATGCTCCACTAGGAAAAATATGAGGAAGAGTTTCGGCCTTCTTTGGAGATGTGGAGACATTGACGATTTTGATCGCTTGAGTCGGGCAGGCCTGGACACAGGCGGGAGCTTCTCCTTCTGCGAGACGGTCGTGACACATGTCGCATTTCCGAACGATTCCACGTTTCTTCGAATACTTTGGAACATCGTATGAGCACTTCAGGATACAGTAAGAACAGCCGATGCATTGGTCATCGAGATGACGAACAATGCCTGTTTCACTATCCTTATCGTAGGCTCCTACGGGGCAGCCGTGCATGCACTCGGGGGATTCACAGTGATGGCAGGCGCTTGTGATGGTCTGTTGAAATGCGGGCGTATCAGTGCCGCCTACCAGCGTGCCAGTATCGCGCCAAGATTCTGTTTCATCGAGACCATTGAGACTGTGGCAGGCAGAGACACAGGCTTTACAGCCAGTGCATTTATCGAGTTCTACCTGGAAGGCGTATTGCTCATCTTTACCCGGTTTCGTGAGGGGGATGAGTGTCTTAAAACTCTCTTCGAGATCTAGAGTGTGTTCAGCAAATTCCGCAACAGGCGTTTGAAGGTTATTCTGATCCTTGAGGAGCTGATCGATCAAGGTGAACTCTGCGAGAGTGCTCATAGCGGAAGTGAGAGAGGCGCGATTTTTTCCTATGAAAAGAGGGCGGTGAGCTCTTCTTCAGAATGGCGTTGTGTGAAATCTAGGAAGGTTTCTTGTTCGTTACGATTTTTCTGGTAAGTCGTAAGGATTCGCTCAGTTGTCTGAGGGATCTCTGTCACAGGAATACTCTTTAGCACTTCCTTTGCGATAGCCTGTGTATCATCAACACCACCGCCTAAGACGATGTTAAAGCCATCGACCTTCTCGCCGTTATCCAGCTTCACTTTTACCGCCTGCATTCCGATATCGCCAATGTAATGCTGAGCGCAACTGTGGTTACATCCAGTAATGTGAATATTAATCGGTTGATCTAGTTCAAGTCGGGAGTCGAGGTATTGACCAAGGTCTACGGCATTTGATTTGGTCTCGGCCTGTGCATACTTACAGCCGAATGAGCCTGTGCACGCCACAAGGCCGCCGCTGACAGCAGTCGCGTGGTATTGGAACCCTGCTTCTTTGATCGCGGCTTTCGCAGCTTCGAGATTATCATCAGAAATGTGTGGGATGATGATGTTCTGCCACGCAGTGAGGCGCATGTCTGACTTACCATATGTCTCCGCCACTGCTGCGAGTTGGTGCATGTTTTCAGGGAGCATACGACCGACCGGCACGACGACGCCGATGTAGTTCAGTCCGTCTTTTTGCTTATACACACCGATGTGGCCATGCTTGGTTTTTGGCTTTTGTAGCGTGCAGGCATCAGTAGGAATACGGCGAAGAGGGAAGGTGAGTTTTTTCTCAACTTCTTCGAGAAGTTTATCCACACCCCAGTCATCGACGAGGTATTTCAGGCGCGCTTTCTTGCGATTTGTGCGATCTCCGTTTTCGATAAAGACTCGAAGAATAGCTGAGGCTACAGGCACGCACTCATCTTCTCGTAGTAGGATTCCGCTGTCAGAGGCAAATTGCTTATGACCAGTGATTCCGCAGAGCTGCATACGGAAATAGACACCTGGATCTAAGTCAGCTGTCTGTTCATCTAAGGTGCAGGCGTAAAAGGCGATGTCGTTGGTATCAGCGCAGACTGAGATGGCGCCACCGGAATCGAAAGAAATATTAAACTTACGAGGCATGCCGTAGAGATCCCGATTATTCAGAATCGTGTGGTGCATGCTACGAGATAAAGGAATGACATCGATGAGTTCATCTGGGTCAAATCCGCTGGTCGGAGTGGCTGTGATATTTCTCACATTATCTGCGCCGGATCCTCGTGACGTGAGCCCTAGGTCGACGAGCTTATCGAGCACTTTGACGCAGTTGCTCGGCTGTATTTCTCTGATCTGGATATTGCCTCGAGTCGTGATATCGGTGTATCCGCCACCCCAGTCAGCCGCCATTTCGGCGAATCCACGAAACTGCTGTGCGGTGATGATGCAGCCCGGAATGCGGGCGCGCATCATGAAAGACTCTTGAGCAGGCGTGACGTGAAAAAGCCCGTAGAACTTGTAACGGAAAGTATCGCCACCAGAGGGGAATTCTCCCTTTATGGCGTTAGCGAGAATCGTGTCGTAGCAGTCGAGACCATTTTGATCATATTTGACGCGCTCTTCTTTACAGAGATCGTCTACTGGTGTGCCGTAGACATTTGGCTCTACAGCGAGTGCGGGATCGTTCGTGAATTGTCCTTGGGTGTTTTGACCGACAAATGGAGCCATGCCCGCAAAAAAGCCTGAGAGGTAGCCCTCTTGCTCAGCTGTGAAGCCTTTGACATTACTATCTGTTAGCGTGCTCATGGCGGTTGGTAAGCTAAGCGCGTGCCAATCGCATGAATGAAACAGTATGAATTCTCTTAAATATCATGAGGCGAATTCATGATGTTTGAGCGAGTTGTTTTTCCTCTAATAGAGCTGTCGATTCATTGTAAAGGTGATCCGAAAAGATGTAGGAGACGTCGACCCGTTGATTTTCCTTTAGAGCGCCTACCAGACGCAATCCTGTCACTAGCCAGTTTGCGCATGCAGCGTGTGGTTTA
>CALFDI010000205.1 GCA_937952875.1 uncultured Verrucomicrobiales bacterium | reverse complement strand
ATTGGCTAACCAAATCTAAGACTATGGCTGATGTTGATTGAGGAGTTTGAGACCGTTCGATAAAATAATCCATGAAATTTGGATTAGCTACTACATCGATAGAAGGCTCTGGAGCAGTAGAAGGACCTATAATTAAAGCGCTTACAGCCCCAAATATCATGAAAATTCCCAAATAGATGACTCCCGAAAAAAAGAGGGTTCCATAATGGCGTTTAGTCAGCTCCCACGCACGTTTAATACATCCACCTATATTAAGATTTTCACTGCCTGGTTCGATCTCTTGACCATCTACTCTGTGATTAGGCGCTGCTGTTAGGCCGGAAGATGGCGTTGCATAAGGATTAACCGCTGCTTCCTTTTTTGGTGCAACCTCATCCTTTGGATATTGTCCAAAGGCGTATTGCTGGGAGTCATTCGTTGATGAAGACTCCGCCGCGACCGGATTCGGACTGATGGTCACAGGGGCGAATTTTTGGTCTGCTACTGGCGCTGGAGGAGAGGCTTGAAATGCTTCTATTTCAGAAATAGGCTGCCAATTTTCCATTCCTTGAGAGAACAGCAGTGTGGTCTTTCCATCTATTACTTTATCCGAGACGAGTTTACGAATTGCGTCTTCATTGACCGGACCGTGTTGTTGATTGTTCAGTGCGTAATACCATTGTTGGTTCATAGTATTAGCCTGAATTCAATCTTAGCTCACGTCTAGATCGAAATGCCGAGCTGATCATGGAAGACGAAAATCAAAATAGCGATTATCACAAGAGTAAGAGTGATCTTCATGATGGCCTTTGTGATCTTCATGAAGATGAAAAATCCTACAATGATGACTGCTGCCGCTATAATTAATGTCTGTTGGTCCATATCTGCTACGGGCGGTAATACTGGAATGGGACTGAGTTCACAACTGCTTTCACGTAAGCGGAAAAGCGAAGGTCGTCTTTTTCAGCATCAGAGACGATACTTCTCAGGCTTGGCTCGTCGTAGTAATCCATTCCGCGTCCGAGAGCGAAGGTCAGCATCTTGACTGCGACGCAGCGCTTAAAGTCTCCGAGTTTATGCTCCATAATGGCTTGGCTCAGCTGAAGCGTTCCATCGAAAGATTCTCCAGATGCAAAATCACCCTTCGTATCGATAGCTCTATTCCCTAGGCTATCGCGATATTCGCCAATGGCGTTGAACTTTTCAAAGGAAAATCCGATGCCATCCATGATCTCATGGCATGAAGCGCAGGATGGATTTTTCCTATGTTCTATGAGGATCTCACGCGCCGTCGCATCTGCTGAATGCTTAGATTCGCCTAATGATGGCACATTCGGTGGGGCAGGGGGCGGAGGTGTGTCGAGAAGGTTTTCTAAGACCCATTTGCCTCTTTTGACTGGTGAGGTTCGAGTGGAGTTCGATGTAATCGCAAGCACTGACCCATGGGTGAGTATCCCTCGTCTTTGTGATTCTTTTGGTAGCTTTGTGTAGCGAGTGACGTGTTCTTCAAAAGTGTCTAAATCAGGTAAGTTATAGTATTTCGCGAGAATCTTATCAGCAAATGTGTAGTCAGCATTTACGAGATCCGTCATAGGTCTATCTGCGAAGATGAGATATTTATAAAATGAAGTGGTCTCCCTTTTGAAGTGAAAGGCGAGTTTGTTTTTATGGTAATTGAGGAAGGTTTTTCTATTTGGATAAACAGTGTTAATATTACGCGTCTGTAACCATTGGTGGAAGAAGCTATCCGTGAGTCGATCGGCAGTGCGCTCATCGGCAAGCATACGGTTTATTTGTGAGTCGAGATTTTCTCTGAGCTGCCCTTTCTCTGCGAGAGAGAGTAATTCCTCATCAGGCATGCTGCTCCAGAGGAAGTATGAAAGCCGTGAGGCTAGTGTGACTTCAGGAATAAGAGTATTTTTGTCACCGCCTTTCGAATCGATGAGCTCTAATTCTCGGAAGAGGAAATGCGGAGAGATGAGAATTGCTTCGAGGGCTGGTCTCATCGCTGCTGTTAGATTTGGAGCATCTGGGCGTCTAAGCTCGACGAGAGACATGTATGGTTTCATTTCTGAATCAGTCACAGGTCGGCGGAATGCTTGGCGGGCGAATCGTTTTAGGACACGTTTAGTGTAAGCTCTGTCAACTTCGTCCGGCTGGCGGTCAGGGAATAGTCTACGATGAGTCCGGGAGAGGGGAGGAGGACCTTTTTCAGACGGGCCATACGCGAAGAAGCTATGAAGAACGAGGTTCCGGTCTTCAGTTCCATTTTTAAAGTAGTCGTTTAAGAATGAAATTTTGAGAGTGCTCCCTTTTTTGAGAACCTTAGCTTTGAAGGTGTAAGATCCCGGAGTGTGAGAAGACTCCTTTACATCGACGATGCCTAATTCCTGAGAATCCAGTTCAACCTTCATTCGTGCAGCCTGGTCACCAGCAGCGTGTTGTGACGCGTATACTTCGAAGTCGTAGGTGCCCGGCTCGAGCTTTAGCTGTTTTGTGAGGGTGTATTGCTTCAGCAGCACTCGTTTTCCTTTATGTAGCTTACCGCCTTTGAAGTGTTTCGCTGCGATCGGGTGAGTGTGTAGGACAGCATGCTTATCATTGTATGC
>CALFDI010000204.1 GCA_937952875.1 uncultured Verrucomicrobiales bacterium | reverse complement strand
CAAGTATTCTTTTAAGTTTTTTATTTCTTTTTATGACCTATGCTTCTTCGTATCTAAAATGGAATTTTCTTAGTACCATGGTATATCCTCGAAAAAGTCCTGAGAGTTTTTTAATCTATCGTGATGAATCACAGCAAGAGCAGGTGTTCATTTTATGGGGGTATGAGAGGGCTGATACTCCAGCTATACATGTGAGCAAGGTGCTGCATTACTTTTATCCCGAGAGTAGCTTAGAGGAGCTATTGGAAGAGACGACTCCAGAGGAGACTCAAGAAGATGCTCCGAAGAAAGTGTCTGCTCGCTACGCGTTGCCTCTCACTGCCTCAGCCGCTCTGCTTGTAATTGCATTGGCCATTGCTATCTGGCCAGAGAAAGAAGTAGGCGCTATAGAGTCGAATGTTACTCAAAGTGCCGAATTATTCTTGGAGAGTCATTTATCTGATAAAGAACCAACTGATTCGTTATCTGTTTTAGTAGACGATGGCTCTGAAGATAAGGCTGTTTCACTTTCTAACAGGCATTCTTCAGATGTGTCTGCTCAGCGTATGATTTTGTCAATGAAGGGTGATTCGCGTGGAGTGACTTCTCAGTTCAATTTGCCTGAGCGTAAAATCATTTCTCTCAAGTCAATGGTCCAAACATTTTAAGTATCTATGAGACTGTTTACCTTTTTATTATTCGTTGCTTCTGTGCAATTATTATTCTCTGAGACGTCAGAACGTTTTTATGAACTCAATGCTAAGAGGCAGGGAAGGCTTCCTTTGATCGAGAAGACTATTAGCCTTCAGCTTGGCTATGAGCAAGAAGACGGATACCTCAGAGTGAGTTCTAAAAATACGTGTGAAGTCGTAGCAGAACTTGTGAAGATCGAAAACTTAGATAGAAAATCTCAGTTTCAGATAATCGCCTCACAAGAAGAAAGCTCACTTGAGCAGGTGGCTAAAGAGTTCGCACTACAGAATGGTTTTAATCGCTACGACTCTGCAGAAATAGCGCTGAGGATTCACGGATCGAACACGGTCGGGGCGAGCCTCATGCCGGCATTCGTTAGTCAATTTCTCACTGACGAATTGGATGTAGCTGATCTTCTCGTGAGAAAGAGTGGAGTAGAAACGAGAATCCTCTTTAAAGCTAGCGACGAGGATACTGAATATAAAGCGATAGATATCATCGCTCATGGGTCTAGCACTGCTTTTGCTGAGACGTCTTCTAACAAGCATGTGGGCTTGGCTGGTGGATACTGTGATATAGGTATGGCTTCACGGCCGGTGAAAGATGCAGAAGCGGCTAAGATAGTCGCTGCAGGATTCGGAGATGTTCGTGATCATGCAAATGTGTTTCCGATAGCGGTCGATGGTGTCGCTGTTATCGTTCATCCAGAGAATCCAATTACTGAATTGTCAGTCACTGAGATTAGTCAATTATTCTCAGGAGAAATTAGGGACTGGAGTGCGCTGGGAGCATCCGAACAAAAGGTCGTTCTCTACTGTCGAGATGAGCAGTCTGGCACATTCGATACATTTAAAAGTCGAGTGCTTAAGCCGACTCAGAAAAAGCTGTCGTCTACGTTAGGTGGGCGCTTCGAAGAAAATTCTCAAATTGTTAAAAAGGTTTCACAGAGCAAAGGAGCTATTGGATTTGTCGGTTTGAGTGCTTTGGACTCTTCCGTCCGAGCGCTTTCGGTGAAAGCATCGAGTGAATCACGTGCATTTTTTCCAAATCGTCTCACGATTAAATCACTAGACTATCCTCTTTCACGACTTTTATACCTCTATGCTCCTTCAGAGAGAAAGAGTATGGCTAGTGAGTTATTACGCTTTGCGATGTCACAAGAGGGTCAAAGCGTGGTGGATAATGAAGGGTTAATTGGGCAAGGAGTCGCTACAGCCGTTGATCGTGAGCAGGCTGCTGATCTTAAAGAAGCCTTGGTGAGTGATCAGACGATCCCGCTTGAGTATCGTGAGGCTATTTTGGATGCGGACCGTGAAGACAGTGCTTTTAATGTGCGTTTTTCTATCGGGAGTTCAACGCCCGACGCGAATTCGCAAAACAATATTAAAAGGTTAGTGAGCTTACTTGCAAATCCTGGAATGGAGAAGACAAGTGTTGTTCTGATTGGCTTTACCGATAGCGTAGGCGCGAGTGATAAGAATAAGTCTCTGTCTCATTCCCGTGCTCGATCTGTGAGTGATATCCTTCAGAAAAATGGAGTTTCTAGTATTAAGGTTTATGGCTTGGGTGAAGAGATGGCAGTGGGGGATAATCTAACTGATTCAGGCCGTGCAGCTAATCGCCGCGTAGAGGTTTGGTTGAAGCGTGCTAGTTGATGCTAAAAATTTTCATAGTATTATTGTGATCCTACAAGATTTACCAAATCGTTCGGAATTTGATTCACGTTATCGGATCGATTCAGAAATTGGCTCTGGTGGTGCAGGAGTCGTTTTTGCAGCATTTGATTCATTATTGAACAGGCCTGTCGCGATCAAGAGATTGAGAGCGGATAAGGTTGCTGAGAATAGTGAAGATATTGAAAATCTTCTCTATGAAGCTGAAGCTATCTGCCGTGTGCAGCATCCAAATATTGTCTCTGTTTACGACGTTGGGAGTGATGATGATGGTGTTTTTATCGTAATGGAATTACTGGATGGATTTGATTTTCAGATCTTGGCTCAGGATGGATATCTCATGCTTGAGCAATTCCGCGAACTAGCCATTCAGTCTTTAGAAGCGCTCGTAGCAGCTCACTCTATGGGGATTCTCCACCTTGATGTGAAGCCCGCTAACCTCATTTTGGTGTGGCTTCCAAGTGGGCGACTGCACGTAAAAATTGTCGACTTCGGGCTCGCTAAGATCAGTGCAAAAATGGAGACTCCAGGTTGCTCGACGCGGCATCTCGACCTTCAAGGATCTATTTATTTTATGAGCCCTGAACAGATGAATAGAAAGCCTTTAGACCAAAGGACTGATCTCTATTCACTTGGTTGCGTTTTCTACTATGCCCTTACTGGCAAATATCCTTTCGATGGTGATACGACTGTGCAGGTGATGGCATCTCATATCACTCACAGAGTCACTGATCTCAGGAAGCACAGACCGGATCTTCCTGTATGGTTGTGCGAGTGGGTGATGAATCTGTTTGAAAAGAAGGCAGAGCTAAGGCCGGAGTCATCACTCGCGGCTTTAGATGCTTTTTTGGCTTTCGATAGGAAGTGATTTTCCTACTTTTTTAAGACTTCAGAAAGTGTTTCAAAAGCTGTTGTCCGGTTGCCTGACTCTTTTCTGGGTGGCATTGGCAGGCGAAGAGATTTCCACGGCTAACGGCTGCAGCGAAGTCTATCCCATAGGTGCAGGTGCCGGCTATGATGCTAGGGTCTTCAGGCACTGGGAAGTATGAGTGAACGAAGTAGAGGTAGGGAGAATCTGTTCCCATCTCACTCCATTTATCTTTAAACTCAGTGCTTGGGGCGACGGAGTTCCATCCCATATGAGGGACTTTTAGCTCATTCTTTGGAAAGCGTGTGACGTGACCTTTGAAAATGGCTAGGCCTTCGACTCCTGGTGACTCTTCAGAGCTTTCGAAGAGGACTTGGTAGCCAAGGCAGATTCCAAAGAAGGGCTTGTCCGCTGCGATCCAGTCCTTGATGGGTTGAGCGAGTGAGCGAGCGTTGATAGCTGCCATGGAGTCGCCGAAGGAACCTACACCAGGCAGGATGAGGTGGGTAATACCCTCGTTCTCTAACTGCTCAGCAGATGAGATGAGTGTGCCTTGGTAGCCTAGACTTTTGCAAACATTGGCAACGCTGTGGAGATTCCCGGCTCCATAGTCGATAATTCCTAACTTCATAGTAGTTAAATGAGAGCTAGAGAGCTTCCTTTGTGCTAGGGACGCCCTTCACCCGTGGATCAACTGTGATAGCGGTGCGCAGTGCGCGGGCTATGCCTTTGAATACTGACTCAGCAATGTGGTGACCATCACGCCCGTAGAGGACTTCGATGTGGAGATTGCACCGGAGATTACTCGAAAATGCGCGGCAGAATTCCTCTAAAAGTGAGAAGGGGAAGTTCTGAGCATCAGGGCTGCCTGCAGGAGCCCGGAACTCGAGGTAAGGGCGATTACTCAGATCTATGACTGAGCGCGTGAGTGTCTCGTCCATCGGGAGATAGGCGTGGCCGTAGCGCGTGATGCCGTGCTTATCGCCGAGAGCTTCTCGAATGGCATCTCCGAGAACGATCCCTGTGTCTTCCACGGTGTGATGGAAGTCTACTTCGACGTCACCGTCTACTTTGACATCGAGATCGATTCCGCTGTGGCGGCTGAAGAGGGTCAGCATGTGATCGAAAAATGGAATGCCTGTCTCTATGTTAGAGGCTCCGGTGCCATCAAGGTTTAGGCTGAGTGATATATCAGTTTCAGCAGTTTTACGTGTATGTGTAGACGATCTCATGATGAGTGTGGGAAAGTATGGTGGGAAAAAAGAAACCCGCTCACGGGCAAGAGACTGCCGTAAGCGGGTGAAAAGTTCAATACGAGAGAAGGAGATACCTAATTTGCCGGCGCCTCTACTTTTTTCTTATTCGCTTCCTTTTCCGCTTTTGCCTTTTCGCGGGCAGCGGCTTTAGCTTGTTTCATGGACTCTTTCTTCGCTTTAGCCATGGCAGATTGTTCGTCTTTAAGAGTCTTGAGCTGGGCCTCAAATGGATCGTAATATTTATCTGTATGATCTATGTTTTTCAGAATCTTTAGCTGATCACTTGCCGCTTCTAGGTCCTTAGCTTCGAGTGCCATAAAAGCTTTACGGTAGGCTTCAGCAGCATTTGCGACTGTTTTGATGCCTTTAGACTTTTCTGATTCGATGAGCTTTAGGTTACGAGTCATTTCACTTTTGTGGAGATCATTGATCGAGAGCCAGCGACTATCTTTTTGTTTCTTCTGTGCGGAGACAAAGTCTTTGTAGCGGCCCGCTGCGGCTTTCATTTCGCTGCGAACTTGGCGAGCCTCTTCTCGGTCCATTGCTTTTAGCTTTGCTCGATTGGCAGAGACGAGTTCTTTGTGATTTGCCAGTTTCTTTTTGATCTGCTTTTCAAATGCATTGATGGTCTGCTCACGTGCATCAATCGCTTCTAGACTATTGGATGTATGGGCGTATACAGTTGTGAACTTATCTAAAATGTTGAGAGCCTGGGCGAAGCGACCAGTTTTAGCGAGTTTTACGCCTTCTCTGAGGTCGGATATGGAATCGAATTCAATTTGATCCTTCGCTTGTTCATCTTTCGTATACCAGACGTCTTTGACTTTGACGGAACCTTCACTGAGTTTTTTCTGCTCTGCAGTGAGGGTTTCTTTGATGCCTTTCACCTTACCGATAAAGGGCGATGTTTTGAACTCTTTGAGAAATGGGTCAATTTGCTTAGTAATCACTTTTGAGTAATCAGCTTCCGTCCAGTTGTCTGGAGTGGGGAGAAGGTTAGCGAGCTTTTTATAGTCAGCGATCTCGCTGGTGTTTTTGATAATGGTTAAAATATCAGACTTATTGATGACGCGCTCTTCTTTGATCTTATCGTTAACATTGACTGTGACCATTGCGATGGTGTCAGTCTCAGCAGTGATAGTGCCTTCGAACTGTGTTCCGTCCTTTAAAGTGATCGTTTCTGCTGCGATCGGGCTGATGAGCGTGAGAGCGGTGAGGAAGTATGTGAGACGTTTTTTCATGTGTCTTGTGTGGAAATCTTTCGTGCTTTGATATGAGGAGCTGTTGCTCTGTTTTATTCTGCGGAGCCTTCTTCTGAGTTTATCGTAGGTGAAGAGGATATCACCTTACTATTCTCTGTCATGCGGATGATGGCACCAGCGGCTGCAGGATCTTCTAGAAGGGTGGAGGCCTTCTCTGGGGAGATAAGGACGACTTCTGTGAGTGGTGTAGATTGCTGAATTTCGTTAAGAAAATGGCTGCGTGAGTTCGCTTCACTCACGACGAGAGTAAGAGGAGCATATTCCTTTAATCCGTGCACAAGGTGAGACTGGAACAGCGGTGACGCGATGTTATTTCTCGCTTTCAGAGGTTTGTCATTCTCGAGCTTCTCGGTGAGGCGTTGGAAATCAGTGGTGCTGCCAAGACGTGAGAGTCTTTTCAGTTGAAGCTTGAGAAATGGAATCGTCGCGGTGCCAAGATTCGGCACGGCCGATACGATCGGTGAGACAAAACGTTTCTCCTCGGCAAATGTCTCAACAGGGAGAGGGTGATCTTCTATGAGATGATGAGTTTGGAGATACCGTGCGATTTTTTCAGCTGAGTTAAGCCATTTTGTGTCTGCAGTTGTGGTGTAGGCATCGATGCAGGCCTTCAGGAGGTATGTGATGGCTTTAGCGCGAGCTGGTGTTTTAGCAGATGTCCCTGTGCTCCAGCCACTTGATATGGAGGTGCGCTCTGCTGTGGGCATGAGTTCAGAAAGGATACGATTAAGATGCGTTAAAGCTTTTTTCTCCCAGGTCTCATTTCCAGTTGCACGATAGGCTTCTAGAAGGACGCTCGCGTAGTATGAATTCTCAAGGAGTGGAGCAAAGATTTCAGCGTCTGCTTGAGGAGCTTTCTTAGACCGAAAGTCGCTTAGCTTTTCTACGAGTTCAGGATGAGTTTTTCGTAAGCCCGAGGCCAGATAATTGCGGTCGCTATAATCTTTGGATAGCCCGCCGTAGCGTATAACGTTTCCGATGTTTTCCTTAATTCCGTAAAATGTGGTAGCAGTGTCTAGCTCTTCTGAGGACAGTGCTTCCTTAAGCTCTTTATACGTCCAGGTGTAGGAATTGACGAAAGAGTCAAGGTCTGCGGTGGCTTGGTGATATGGCAGGACCGTTCCGTCTGTTGCGGTGAGGTGTTTTTCAATGGCTGTGAGTGTGCGCTCGGCTGTCTTGATCCAGTCGAGATGATTATTTGAGCCTTTTAATAAGAGAGAGGCGAGCTGGAGGTTCGTTAAGCTGTTCTTAATCAGCACAGGTCTCAAAACTCCTGAAGGAGACATTTTACTGAAAAATAGACCGTCTAATTCATCATGCACGGGGCTATTGAGGAGGGTGTTGATCATATTCACACTCCGATCACGGCTCCGTTTAGTGATGTATTCGGGGGCGTCAGTTAGAAAGCTGCCGACATAGAGAAATTCATACTGTTCTGTCGGGATGCTTGAGCTTCTGATGTCTAGTCGTTGATTGGACGGATCATACAGTGCTGAGAGGTTACTCATCGCCAGGTGGAGATTCTTTTTCTCCTGCACGACTGGATTGTAGCCGGTTTGTTTTGAAATAAGAGTATCTTCTCGATTTTTATGGCTCCTTGCACTGTCATCGAGAACATATTGGGGATCGGCGTTCCAGATGCTTGCTACTGTTTCGACAGTGTTTGATAATATTGGCAGCTTGGTTGTCAGTTCAGCGGATGTGACCCCCCATGAGATAGGGTTGCCAGCCGGTGAGAGCCAGATGAAGGCAGGGAAATCTATGTCTGACTTTGCTGTTCGTTCCTGTATGCGTTGGTGGAATTCTGGGTGGAGCTGAGAATCTGCAATACTGAGAATGGCGATGTCATTGATCTTTTTGATAAGGTCTGGTCGCGATTCCAGAGCTTCCATAAATTCGAACGATCTCGTCGGGTGAAAGTCAGAGACTAACAGGCAAATAAGGCGATTGTTTGCTTGAGCAGTGTCAAAAAGTGTCTGGTCGAATGGTTGCCATGGGATGTTAGAGTTGGCAGCGCGCTTCATTAGCAAGGTCTCGCTCATTTGAGGCTGCATCTTTTTTAACTCTAGCCTAGCTGGGGCTGTTTTCGCGACTGTAGGGGATTTTTTTTCAGTCGATTGCGTCTTCTCCTTGCAGCTGGCGAAGAATAGGAGAGCGAGTGAGAGTATGGAAGTAAATGCGAGGCGTAACATGTAAGGGTCTATTAAAGGGAGGAGTCGTCGT
>CALFDI010000203.1 GCA_937952875.1 uncultured Verrucomicrobiales bacterium | reverse complement strand
GAGGTCATACTGAGAGAGAAATTCAAGGCTCATCACCTCTAGCGGCACGTCCGCATCGACTGACATACGCGGGCGCCTCTGATCTGAGTCCATGACACTGAGCACATACTCACTAAATGCCTCTCGGAATGAATCAATCTGATCTTCTCGAATCGCTAGACCTGCAGCCATATTATGCCCGCCTCCTCCTTCGAGATATTCTGAGCAATGACGAATTGCCTGGACGAGAGAAAGCCCCTCGATACTGCGACCTGAGCCCTTCCCTAATCCATCATCATCCACAGAGATAACGAATGCAGGCTTATGAAACTGGCGCATAAGACGAGACGCCACGATTCCGACAACCCCCGGGTGCCAGGACCTAGATCCAAGAACGATGACAGGTTCTTGTTGGAAATTCGGTCTCGCCTTAAGCATCGTCATGGCTTCGTCACGGATACGCTTTTCTAGTAATTGACGCTCTCTATTGAAATCATCCAGCTTTTCAGCGAGCAAATGCGCAGTCTGCGAACAGTCAGAGATCATAGCCGCAAGAGCCTCTTCTGGGCGATCCATTCGGCCAGCAGCATTGATTCGCGGACCGATGCGAAATCCCACATCACCACTGGTGGACGCTCCGTTATCGAGACCAGCTATTTTTTGCAAAGCCTGCAAGCCCTTATGAATCGTGCGAGGAAGCCGACTCAACCCATGACGAACGAGCAAACGATTCTCATCTACTAAAGGAACAATATCTGAAATAGTCGCCACAGCAACAAGATCAGTATAATCACGAAGATCAAAGTCCTCAAGCGGCCTCCGCTTTAGCATAGCATGCGCTAACTTAAAAACGACTCCTGCACTACAAAGATAGGTGTAAGTGTCTCCGCTCTTCGGGTTCACCATAGCGACACAGTTCGGCTTTCCTTCCTCTGCTGGTTCATGATGGTCTAGTATCACAACATCGATGCCATCACGTGTGAGCTGATCAACTTCTTTTAAAGACGGAGTGCCACAGTCGACAGCGATCATTAGATCTGGGCGAGCGCCTTCAGAAAGGCAACGCGAGATACCGGCCTCGCTCAAACCGTAGCCCTCATTTCCCCGGCGTGGGATAAAGCCACGAGCGCACACGCCATAGGCTTGTAAAACAGCTCGAAGTAACGCGATCGAAGTGATACCATCGACATCGTAATCACCGAAAATGCAAATCTCTTCATTTGCATCGATCGCTTGAAAAACGCGTTCCACAGCCTCCTCCATGTCAGGCATGAGAAAAGGGCAGCTGAGATCGTTTAGTCGCGGCTTAAGGAACTTCTCCCGCTCCCCGCTTTCCTGCACACCACGGAGCGACATAAGTCGTTTGATAATCTCTTCAGCCGATGATGAATCCGAGGACTCAACCAGTGGGCTGTCCTTAAGAATCCATATTTTTTCATCGGTGATCATTCGCTTGAGTAGCAGAGTAGGTGTGACACGGATGTCACGCAAGGACTCACGGTTTATTTTATATGCTGACTCATACGACGAGTTCAGGTTCGGCTAATTTCCTCAGCATGTGGTCTCCTGTCACACGGTCTCCACAGATTGTATCGACCATTCGATCCCATTCTTTCTGACCACTGAGAATTTCGACCTCGATACGCAAAAAATAGACCGGAACATCCATTTCGGTCGGGCGTGGGAATCGCACAGCATCTTTCTCAGTCGTGACGATCATCTCCATATCGCGCTCGACACAGCGCGTCATGAATTCATCGATATCCTTTTGAGTGAAGGTATGATGATCAGAAAATTGCCTCTTCACCTCGACACGAGCTCCGAGTTCCTCGAGCTTTTTTTCAAAACTCTCTGGCACAGCAATACCGCTAATCGCCCCGACCCACTTGTCTTTCAAGATGGTTAGAGGGAACTTTTCAGACGTGAAGACATTTTCTATCCACTGAGATTCGTGCGAACACTCGATAATATCTGCTGTTTTATTCCACTTTCTTAGTTTCTTAATCAGCTTCTCATTTGAGCTACCATCACACTTGGTGAGCAAGATGTGGCTCGCGCGTTGAGCATTCTTCTTAGGCTCACGCAATGTGCCACGAGGAAGCATCGCTCCTGTGCCAAAAGGGCGTGAACTATCGATGAGGACTATGTCTAGAGTATGGGCTAACTTAATATATTGAAGCCCATCATCCAACATCAGCGTATCTGCATCTAGCTCATCGAGAGCGAATCTCCCGCACTTCACACGGTCACGCTCCACCACGACGGAGACATTTTTTAAATTCCGAGCCAGCATGAAGGGCTCGTCACCTGCGAAATCGACTGACATTTTCAGTTTCCCGTAATCGCTGACGAGACGAGGTGGATCTTGTAACAACTGACCTGTGCGCTTCGAGAGGATTTCCTGAGCTTGATCCGGCTTTTTGCTTTTGTAACCGCGACTCAAGATGGCGACTTTTCGACCTCTAGCCGCTAGAGTTCGCGCTAAGAGTTCCGTCACAGGCGTCTTTCCTGTGCCCCCAACCGTGAGATTCCCTATACTAATCACGGTGGCACCTAGATGAGCCTGATTGATCCAGCCATCTCGAACTAGCTTGAGCCTCAGTGCCACCAGACCACGAAAGATCAGAGAAAGGAACCACATGAGACAGCGCGTCAACCAAGCGCGAAAGCCTCGGGCACGGCCGAATATCACATCGGCGCCCCATTTTTCTAAATCCTCTACCAGCTCCTTCATCAGCTGCGGGAGTCTAGGGGGAGTGGGAGATTTATGTCGATAGGATTACTCCTCTTCAGACTCGCTCTCTACATCATCAGATGTCGCCTTTATGTCCTGAAGGGCCGCTATAAAATCGCCCAAGATCTCTGCCGGCACCATAATTGTATCACGATTCCCACCGACATCTTCAGTGATTTTGACGACTTGGCCGCGCTTATTCTCCTTCAGATCGAGGAAGAATGTCTTCCGATCTGCTAAAATTTTCTCGGTGTGTAATAAATCGCTATCCAAAATAATCCTTTCGCTATGAAATCACCCTCCCAACCGAGCAAGGCCAAGTCAAGATGCGAATCAGCGCAGCCCAACGGCGGAACGCACACGGTCCATCACTTTTGCCGCTTCCTCACGAGCCTTTTCAGCCCCTGCTCTCATCACAGATTCGACATATCCTGGATCAGCAATGAGTTCCTCACGCCTCTCACGCAACGGGGCAAAGTAGTCCCAATACGCATCGAATAAACGCTGCTTAAAGTCACCGTAACCGATGCCACCTGCTT
>CALFDI010000202.1 GCA_937952875.1 uncultured Verrucomicrobiales bacterium | reverse complement strand
CTTTTTTCAACTGGTCAATCAGTTCGGAATGAAAACCGAGAATCTGAGGAGTCATATTCGTGATCAATCGGGAAATCTTATCCGCCTTTTCCAGTCCGGTAAGCTCGGCGATATCTTTCAGTGCATTATCTCTCCTGACTCGCGCGCTTTGAGTCCGTTGAAGCATCTCGATGAGCGATTTCGCATCTCCTTTTTGATACTTGAGATATGAGTATGGCACCGCAGCTGAATCAGTCAGAACAAGAGTCGGATAGCCTTTGACTCCGAAGTGAGTTTTCAGTTCTTCGCGTTTTGCTTTTGCTTCTTCATCGGGTTCTTGATGGATAGGAAAGTCGATCTGAAGAAGGATGAAGTGCTCAGGTGCAGCGGCGAGGAATTCATCAGTGCCGAGAGCGTCTTTTAAGAACTTGGCACTCCATGCATCCCAATCAGAGCCTGTAAAGGCGATAAGGAGGTCTTTGTTTTGCTCCTTTGCTTGAGCCTTAGCTGCTGTGAAATCTGTGAGCCATGCGGCGGAGACTAGACCGCTAGTAGCCATGAAGAATAAGATGAGACGAAAGAACATACTGGTTAGAGGTAAAGTGAATGAAAAGTTTAAGAATTGGAGGGGAAAAATGTGCGTAGAGCATCGAGCGCTCCATGTGAGGCATTCATCTGAGAGACATGCCCACCTGAAGCGGAAACGATGTCTTTCACATCTGGAATAGCATTCGCCGGGCAGGCTAAATGAGATGCCACTGAAGGGTGTAACATAGTGAGGTCATTATGCCCATCTCCTATGGCAAAGGTATTCTCTACTCCCACACTACTGAGAGACTGCACCTGCTGAAGAGCAGAGCCTTTATTATACTTCCCGTGACTGAAGCGAAGATAGATACTATTTCTTTCGTATGATAGATCAGAAATACCTGCACAGACTGCATCAATGTGGCTCGCTATGTGCGCCATTTCAGCCAGACTTTTCGCTATGATTCCAGCGGGCTCATCTTTTGACTCGATCCATTCTGCCTGAGTCTCTTGCGTTACGAATTTCTTAAGTTTCTTGAGAGCGCGGGCTGATTTCTTAAAGAGTTTTTTGTGGTCTTTCTCCCCTTTTTTATTCCAATCGCCTAGGTCGACCCAACGTCCGAACTGAGTCGGTTGAAAGATCTCACGCTCGCGCACAATGAGCAGATCTGGCAAAAAAGGAAAACGAGACTCTCCAAATCCTTGCACCATTTGAAAGAGGGATCGTCCTGTATTGATCAGCCAGAGAGCGCCATGCTCTTCACGCATTTTTGCAATGTGATCAAAGAATGTGGCATCGAGATGCCAACCATCCTGAGGCTGATGAAGAGTGCCATCGAAGTCAAAAGAGAGGAGCAGGCGCGGAGAATCGAGAGGCGGAAGGGTGGTAATCACTCTGGGAATAACGATAGATTTCAATTGAGACAGATTAGCGGCCTACGGGCTCTGCCTGAATGATAACAGGCTCGGCTGGGATAGGTTCAGGCTCGTCGACCGGCACTGCGACAGGAATATCCTCTTCCTCGACAGGAACTGCAACCGGAATCTCTTCTTCGACGACTTCTGCTACGACAGGATCTGACACATCATCAACAGTCAGAGGTTGATCTGCAGAAGGAGCCTCAGCAAAAGGATCTGTAGGCGATTCAGGTGTTACAACTACTGGAGAAGCCGGAGAAGGATCTACAGGCGGAGGATTTCTGCGCATCTTGATTTCCACTCGACGATTTAGGGCTTGGGCCTCCTGGTCACCTTCTGGAATGATTGGTTGAGTCTCGCCTTTTCCAATAATGACGATTTGATCTGCTGGTAGGTTAAGCGCGGCGACTAACCAATTCTTCACAGCTTGAGCACGCAGCTGTGAGAGCGCTGCGTTAGATGCTTCACTGCCTATGGTATCTGTATGGCCTTCTAGCCAGCAATACATCTCAGGATTTTTATCAATCAGCATGGCCACCTTCATGAGGCTTATCCGGGCACTTTCTCGGAGTGTTGATTGATTGAACTCAAAGAGAAGATCCGAGCCAATCATCCCCTTTTCATCACCCAGAGTATTTCCGTCTAGGTGTAGGAGCTTATCGAGTGAGGTAAAGCCATCGGGAATGCCTTCTTTAGAGAGAGCAGCTAGACCTTTTCGCGCCATTTCTTTGGTCGCTTCATCAGGGTCGAATTCATCAGCCATTGCTTGCCCTGGATCGACAACAACACGTCCATTCTGAGATGACGTGAGTTCTGTTTCTAGAATGCCTAAATCAGGAATCTCAACATCGATCTCTGGTCCCTGAGTGGGCTCTAAGAGCTCAGAGAATTCATCGCCTTCTAAGGCTGGATCTTCCAGTGCCACCTTCAGCTCTGGTTCTGAAATGTCAGGACGAATATCTATCTCGAAGTCTTCAGGGATCTCCTCTAACAAATTCAGCTCATCGAGGAGCGCTGCCGCTGAGTCCGGTGGTTCCGGTGCCTGACTCTCCTCAGGTAGAGGATCTACGTATGTCGGCTCGCTTTCGACTTCTACACGCTGGAGGCTCATCCAGTCAGTCTCGATCTCATTATCCTCATAAAGACCGATCGAGAACGTGATCTTATCTGCGACTAAGAGGAAAAGGATGTGTATCAAAATCGCTAGCGCAATGGCTACAGCGATCCATATCCCAGCGCCACCTCGTCGTGAGGGGCGATAAGCCGATCTACTGCGCACACCACGCCAATGGTAATGAGAATCCATCGTTAAAAGTAAGCTACTAGCGCTTAGTAAGCGATGCAATGATGTAAGACAGCCTTAAGAATTCTGACGAATCCAGTTAACGTCTCGGAGTCGGCTGCACGGGATTCACGACAGGACTGAGCATGATCTCTTTCTTCTCAGTGCCACGAAGCACTGTTAAAGCGATATTTTCCCCACTCGTCATGTAGTAAAATGCGTCTACTGCCTGCGCATAC
Organism: uncultured Verrucomicrobiales bacterium; assembly: GCA_937952875.1. Lineage (GTDB taxonomy): Bacteria > Verrucomicrobiota > Verrucomicrobiia > Verrucomicrobiales > Akkermansiaceae > CALFDI01. Next base: position 1,199 of record CALFDI010000202.1, on the reverse strand, counting down.
GTCGTGATCGGATCGTTATTGATGCTTAGAATAATATCTTCCTGCATGAGGCCTGCCTTAGCAGCAGGCGACTTTGGCCTCACACTCTCGATGGTCGGCATGCTGTTCCCAGCCTGCATTAAGATTCCAATCCAGACCTTACTCGCGGCCCCTGTCTTTTCGATCTGGGTAAGCATTCTGCGGGCGACTTCTGCTGGAAGCGCAAAGGCTGTCGGATTCTCCAGTAAAACCGGTTGATGGACGAAGGCGACGATCTTCCCATCTTCTCCGAGTAGCGGACTTCCTGGTGGCGGAACTTTTTCAGAGAAATTCACCCGCATAAGAGCTAGCGGAAATACCTGGCTACGGTGCATTTGTTCCCAACCTCCGATGGCGGCGGTCTGACTGCCCGATTTGAGCAATGTGGCGGGTGCTAAATCCCGCCCCATTCCGAGTGATAGACTCGAGGACTCGGTCGACATTTTCCCGATAAGTAAGCCAGTAGCGCTATCGACAGCTAGCACCTCCTGAGGGGTGCCTGCTGCATCTACGATCGACGAGATATTTGCTGTGCTCACAGCGACGGTGACAAAGCGGCCATCACCGATGCAGACACCTTTAGAATGAATGGTCTGTCCGTCTCTAGCTGTGAAGGCCAGATCGATGACTTGAGCGGAAAGTGAGAGCGAGAATGCTGAAAAAAGCAGGCATCGAAGAAGAGTCTTCATCATGTCTATGGAGTTAAAATTCCTGAGTTGTGATACGGTTCGAATGATACGGTCGGCGGAATTCAATCCGATTTGTAGTGCTGATCTTCAGCTCAAGCGGTTGATATCCACTGACTGGAATGATCTGAACGGGAGCCTCCTCGATAGGACGTGCAGGCCATGCCATGATGAGAAACATAACAAGTGCGTAGGCAAGTGCTCCAGCCGTCGCCAGCTTTGCGATATTCAGCTCTTTGATCCACATGATAAAACGCTCGCAGAACAAGGAAATCGATGAGCGTTTGAGTAATTCAGAGCGCTGACGGCTTTGAAACTCTCTGAAAAAATCCTCGAAGTATTCATTCTCCGGCTGCTCGTATGACTTGAGGCGGAGAAGCTTCTGAAGATCGCTCTGTTCTTTGTTCACTGTCTTAATGTGGTAGATTTACGTTTATGGATAATTTCTGAATGAGGCAAGTTCTGGCTTTCCCTAACCATTGCGAAAATCACTCA
>CALFDI010000201.1 GCA_937952875.1 uncultured Verrucomicrobiales bacterium | reverse complement strand
CTCTGGAGTCGGCCCGATGAACTTGACGTTACAGCTCTGGCAGATCTCGGCGAAGCGAGCGTTTTCAGACAGAAAACCATAGCCAGGATGGATGGCCTCGGCCTCTGTGATCTCTGCTGCCGCCATGATGCGGTCAGGCTTCAGATAGGAGTCTTTGCTTGGCCCTGGGCCGATGCAGACAGCCTCGTCAGCGAGCTGGACGTGCATAGAGTCGACATCTGCCTCTGAGTATACAGCGACGGATGTGACGCCGAGTTCGCGGCAGGCACGAATGATGCGGAGAGCGATTTCGCCACGATTGGCGACGAGAACTTTTTTAAACATGAGGGCGTCCGGGGATACGAAAGCAGTCAGACTTTTCCGGTGAAAAAGGCATTATTTAACAGTGAAAAGAGGGTCACCGAACTGAACTGGTGTCCCATCTTCTACGAGAATGGCGGTAATCGTTCCGCTGACTTCAGCCTCGATCTCATTCATGACCTTCATCGCTTCTACGATGCAGAGCGTCTGGCCCTTAGAGATGGTGTCTCCGACTTTGACGAAGTTATCTGCATCAGGAGCAGGCTTCGTATAGAATGTGCCAACCATCGGTGATGTGATCTCATCCCCCTCAGAGGCTGGCGCTGCAGCTGGTGCAGACTGTGCGGGTGCCGCAGCGGCTGGAGCCTGAGCTGCAGGGGCTGCCTGAACGACTTGCTGCTGTGGCATACTCGCCATCGCGGCCTGGATAGCCTCAGCGTCAGCGCCTTTTTTGAGCTTCAGATTGAACTCCTCCTTTTCGAGGTGAAAGTAGGAGAGCTCGTGCTCGTTCATGAGCTCGACGATTTTTTTGATATCTTTGAGGTCCACAGTGTTAAGAGGATCAGTTAGGTGGGGAAAATTGATGATGAAATGCGAGTCATTGCAGCCCGCTATCTTTTAGAAAGCTTAAGAAACTCAAGGTATGAGCGTCAAGTGCCATCGCTTCTGCCTAATGAGAGTCTTTCGTCGGGTCAAGTGACACATTTCTTTATTTAAAATGAAGAAAAAATCAACGGCAGAGCTCATTCGCTTTTGATCTGCTGCAAGCGTTTTTCCGTTTCGTCGAACATGAACAATGAACGCTTAAAATCGATCATCGGAGCGAGTCGCTCTGCCTGTTCACGAGAATGAGCATCGATTTTTAACACGAGCTTCCCCATATCAATGTTCGGAATTTCCGCGACCAATGAGGGGTCAGAGACACGAATAACAAGCTCTCGATAGCGAAACCAACGCCGCTTCATCTCAACGTGCTCAATTTCTCCATAGGGAAGAATGATCGACTTCATTTCGCCTTTTCCACCGCGAAAGACATTCGCCGCCAGCCTCCAATCAAGGTGCGCAGCTTCATTTTTAAACCGGATTTTTCCCACGACACCTTCACGCCCGAGGTGATCTTGTGCAGGTATAGTGAAGGTGATGTTAATCGGGTCGACCGAGATCATGCGTCATTAATAGCACGGGGATTGAGTCGCTTGTGAGAAAAAAACGAGAAATTAGCCATTTCTCCCTCATCCTCATTTCTGCTAACGCTGCTGCGTGCCAATTACTCAAGTCATAGACGCGCCTCTCGATGAAGAGCGCGAAGCCATCACTGCCGCTGCAGAAGCACTGCGGAATGGAGAAGTCGTCGCCATCCCCACCGAGACGGTCTACGGACTGGCCGCTGATGCCTTCGATGAAGTCGCTCTGGCGAAGGTCTTTGAGGTAAAAGAACGCCCGACTCTCGACCCACTCATCGTTCACATAGGCATCAAGAAAGACCTCAACTCAGTCGCAACCATTCCAGATGACATTCGCGAAGTCGTCAAAGAGCTCACGACAGAATTCTGGCCTGGACCACTCACTCTGGTGCTTCCCCGGAATCCTGCGATCCCAGACCTCGTCACCAGTGGCCTAGATACAGTCGCTGTCCGCATGCCTAACCACTCAGTAATGAAGGCGATCTGTAAAGAAGTCGGTCCATTGGCTGCGCCCAGCGCTAATCGATTCGGTCGCATCAGCCCGACATCTGCCTCTGCTGTGTTAGATGAACTAGAGGGACGGATCCCCCTCATCATCGACGGTGGCGCCTGCCACAATGGTGTAGAGAGCACGATCATTCACGTCGAAGCAGGAGAAAAGCGTCCTCAATTCCGCCTACTTCGCGCAGGTCCAGTGACGAAAGAAGAGCTGCAAAAGTTCGGCAAAGTCATTAAATCTGGTCGCGTGACTGATGAAAAGCTCGCCGCTCCAGGCCAGCTTCCTAGTCATTACTCACCTGAGACCAAGTTCGTTCTCGTCGAAGATATTAAGAACTTCGTCTTCGAAGACGGCGTGAAATACGGTCTACTTGCCTATAAAGGCAACGCGAAAGAAGGCTACGTCGATGCACATGAGTGGGATGCTGTGGAAATCCTGAGCCCCGGAAAAGGCAAGCTAACAGAAGCTGCTGTTCGGCTTTTTTATTCGATGCGCCAGTTAGATGCGAGCGGTGTCGATGTAATCGTCGCAGAGCCTGTTTCTGAGACTGGAATCGGCGTCGCCATTATGGATCGACTCCGGCGCGCAGCTGCAGAGAAAGACTGACCTTCTAGGCCTTGAGACGTCTCACTGAGACAGTTGCAATAATTAGCAGCACAGCACTCACCCACAGACACAAAGTCAATCCTCCGTAATAATAAGAGAGGCCTGACAACAAAGTCCCAAGTAAACGACCGCAGGCGTTAGCCATGTAGTAAAATCCAACACTCGACGCCACTTCATCATCGGGCGAAAAGGCTAAAATAAGGTAGGAGTGCAACGCTGAATTCACGGCAAAAACAACACCGTAAATTAGCAATCCTACGAGAACAGCAGTTGTTACATAAAATTGCATCGACACTGCAGCTGCGATTCCTACTGCGATCACAGTAAGAAAAAGCCCCCACCACAGAGCTTTTCGCGATGCCTCACTCACTTCCGACTGCCGCACCAGCGCGGGAGTCATCGCCTGCACGATACCGTAGCCGATGACCCATACCGCCATGAATCCCCCGACCTGTTGAAATGTCCAACCGAGCGCTTCCGATAAAAATACTGGAAGACCAACGACGAACCAGACATCGCGTGCAGCAAAGAGGAACACACGAGCAAAAGACAAGCGATTGATCTGTGGAGACTTTGAAAACATGGCCTTAAAGGACAAAGTCTTCGTCTTACCTGACAGCCCCTCTTTTACTGAGAACACCACAAGTAAGAGCACAACTGTCAGTGCTGCAGCCATGAGAGACAGAGCACCTTGAAATCCCACATTGGTAAGGAGCACCCCGCCTAGAAAAAAGCCGACTCCTTTCAGCGCATTTTTCGATCCTGTTAGAAGAGAGACCCAACGCATCAGCCCTCGCTCAGAAGAGACAGCATCACCTGATGGGGCTAGCACTTTCACAGCACTCTTCGAACTCATCTTTGTCAGATCTTTTGCCACTCCAGATAGAGCCTGTGTGAACATCACGTAGGCGATAGATACCCACGGCAGCCATCCCCAGTCGAACTCGACCAATGACAGCAAAAGCAAAGAAACCACCTGTAGCGCAAGCCCCGCCACCAGCGTTACCTTCAGCCCGCTGCGTGATGCCCACCAACCACCAAAGGCATTGGTAAGAATACCACAAAACTCGTAGAGAAGAAAAAGAAATGCCAGTTCGATAGGCGACATGCCGCGCTCATGGAACTTCAGCAACACAAGCATCCGCAAAGCGCCATCTGTGAGAGTAAACCCCCAGTAGGCACCTGTGACTGCAGCGTAGGCTCTCTTATTCATGTAAGGCGTCGGCGACTTTAGTTGCCAATTCGACCATTCTGCATGCATAGCCCCACTCATTATCATACCAGACGAGTAGTTTAAGCTGCGTCCCATTCACGACCATGGTGGACAGTGCATCGACGATTCCTGAGCGAGGATCATTTGTAAAATCTGCGGATACGAGCGGACGTTCTTCATAGCCTAAAATACCCGCAAGTTCCCCTTCGGCTGCTTCTTTTAAGCTCACATTCACTTCTTCTTCCGTCACTGGTCGATTCAGCTCGAATACACAGTCCGTCAGAGAAGCATTGAGCAGAGGCACCCGCACAGCCACACCATTCAGCAGACCTTTTAATTCAGGGTAAATCATAGTAATCGCAGTCGCGGAACCTGTCGTTGTCGGGATCAAAGAATTCACCGCAGAACGTGCACGCCGAAGATCTGAATGCGGTGCATCTACGATCGTCTGCGTATTTGTTAGATCATGCATTGTCGTAAGCATACCGTGCTTAATGCCAAACACTTCATGTATCACCTTGACGACGGGAGCCACACAATTCGTCGTGCAGGAGGCCGCCGTGATCACATGATCTACTGCAGGGTCATAGAGGTGATCATTGCAGCCCATGACAATATTGAGCACTCCTTCTTTAACTGGAGCTGCGACAATGACCTTCTTCACTCCAGCATCCAAATAACTGTTAAGACTCTCTAGCGAACGGAACTGCCCTGAACACTCCAAGACGATGTCTACTCCAGACCAATCGACCTGGGACGGATGCTCTTTAGAAGAAAACGTGATCGACTGACCGTCTATCGACAGGCCTGAATCATAAGTAATATTTCTGTCCCAGCGCCCGTGAACGGTATCAAATTCTAATAAATGAGCCGCTGATTCAGGAGTCGCATTTAGATCATTGATCGCTACGCACTCGAGCTCTCCAGCATCATAGAGCGCACGCAAAGCTAAACGGCCAATACGACCAAACCCGTTGATTCCAATTCGCGTTTTCATAGATGATTAACTAGCAGCAAGTTTTTTGAGCGACCGAAGAGCACAATTCAGGCCTTCCTTGGCAACAATCTTGTAGCAAAAAATCGAACAAAGAGCCCACAGCCTCCACCTTCAGAGAGTATTTAATTGATCGTCCCTGTTTCTCAGCATTCAGCAAATGAGCGTTTACTAATTCCTTAAGGTGGAAAGACAGCGTCGGTTTCGATATCTCAAGCTCTCTCGATAAGTCCCCCGCACACATCCCCTCCTGCCCGACTCGCACGAGAGTGCGAAACACATGCAAACGTGATTCTTGAGCTAGAGCCGTCAACTGCTCTACCGCTTCAGTTATTTCCATAGTTCGATAACTATCGAACTATCCGCTTTTGTCAACCGACATCTTGAGTTCTTGATTCTTCTAGGAAGAAAAAGAAATTGGTGAAATTCTCGAGCGGTTTTCCGATTGGTATTAGAACACGAGCAAAGAAGTAAAGCCTTGATCTTTACAGGCATTCAGTCCCTAGCTGCCACGTATGGCCACTGTCTGGAGAAATGCATTCTCCCTTCAAGGAGGTCTACGACCTCTTATATTATGACATTTGATGAACTCGATCTGCATCCACAGATCCTCCGGGCTATTAAGGATAAAGGCTACACCACACCTTCGCCCATCCAGGCACAGGCCATCCCTGCTGTTATGAAAGGCGGCGATGTAATGGCTGCGGCACAGACAGGAACAGGGAAGACCGCCGGCTTCACCCTTCCCCTCCTAGATCGCTTAGTAAAAGGACAACGTGCCCGTGACAAACAGGTTAGAACACTCATTTTAACTCCTACGCGCGAGCTGGCTGCTCAAGTAGCTGAAAGCGTGATGACTTATGGAAAGCACATAAAACTCTGCTCACACGTTATATTCGGTGGAGTCTCTGCAGGCCCACAAATAAAGAAACTGCGCAATGGAACTGATATCCTGATCGCTACACCAGGCCGTCTACTGGACCTCATCAACCAAGGAGCGATGCGCTTCGATAAGTTAGAAGTTCTCATTTTAGATGAAGCTGATCGGATGCTGGATATGGGCTTCATCCATGATATTAAAAAAATCATCGCGAAGCTGCCGAAGAAACGCCAAAACTTAATGTTCTCGGCCACGTTCTCAGACGAGATCCGTAAGTTAGCAAAAGGACTCATTCACAACCCTACGGAAATATCCGTAAGTCCAAAAAATTCAACTGCAGATACTGTCGAGCAGTATCTCATCCCACTCGATAAGACACGTAAAGCTGATGCTCTCGTTGAATTGATCAAATCGAACAACTGGTCGCAGACGCTCGTCTTCTGCCGGACAAAACACGGATCTAACAAGTTGGCGACTTTTTTTGAAAAGCAAGGAATTAGCTCAGCTGCTATCCATGGAAACAAAAGTCAAAACGCTCGAACCCGCGCTTTAAACGGCTTTAAAGGAGGTAATGTAAAAGTCCTCGTCGCCACAGACATCGCCGCGCGCGGTATCGACATTGATCAACTGCCTCAAGTCGTGAATTACGATCTCCCTGAACAAGCTGAAGACTACGTTCACCGGATTGGTCGGACCGGGCGTGCAGGCTCTGAAGGCCAAGCCATCTCTCTTGTCTCTGCAGATGAGCTACACCTCTTAGTCGATGTCGAAAAGCTGATTAAAAAATTAATCGAGCGACGCGAATTACGCGGTTACGAACCTCACACTCCACTCCCCGAAGCTGCTCTCGGAGCACGCGTTCCAAGACCGAAAAAAGAACAACGCGGACGCGGTAATCGCGGCGGCGGTGGTGGCGGAGGAGGAGGAGGAGGAGGAGGAAATCGCTCACGCAAACCATCTGGTGGAAAAAGCCCTAAAGAAAATTCTTCAGCTAAAAAGCTCCAACCTCTCGAAGACGCCGTTTTGGCGCGCGGTAAAAACTTTAATACCAAGAAGAAAAGGAAACTGGTAAAATTCGCGAGCAGTTTTTCCGTGAGACAAGGCGTCTGGCGGAAAACGAAGGCTCATGGGAAAAACGCCACGAAAGGCTCTTCAACTCAAGCCTTTCTGAGTCACCTCCCTCTCATTGTATCGCCGTCCGGTTTTGCCAGTTACTTTTTTTGATCAGTATAAGAACACAAAGCAGCTAATGCCTTTAGATCGGCAAGAGACTCTTCTGGAGAGCAGACGCGTGAATGATTGAGCAAGACGCCTTCGATATCCAAGGCTGCAGCTTTCTTCACACTCTCAACGTTCATTTCATCATCTACGTTGAATACAGTAGGTGGTAATTTCGGATTTCGAATATGATTCGTGAAAAGATCTGCTGCAAAAAGAAGCTTATTCTCCACACTTAGCAGTCCTGAGTGCCCCAGCGTGTGCCCTGGTAAATGAATCACCCTCAGCCCTCCCCAAATAGGCAGAACATCTTCGCTACCGATCCAGCGATCAACATGCGGTGGTTGATATCTCAAAAAGAAACGCCCAACTGCCTCAGCTAATCCACAAAGCCTTGCAGCTCCTTCATACGGATACTTTCCTGAGATATGGAGTGCGTCCATCTGTGGAGCATAGACCAAACAGCCTGATTTTTCCTGGATACGCCTTACATTAAGAGTGTGATCAAGATGCCCATGCGTAAGAACCAGAGCCTTTACGTCACTCCAGGCAAATCCATGTGATTTAAGAAAGCGCTCAATTTTCCTGATCCCTCCGATAAAACCTCCATCGATTAAGTAAACGCCTTCATCATCCCATAACACATGGAAGTGAACAAGAACTCCGCGAATCTGGAGGTAATTCATACTACAAATAGAATAGTTTTTATTACAAAAAAGGCCCACCAAATTTGGTAGGCCTTAATGAAAAAGATTTCAGATCTTACTACTGGTTGTCCGTATCAAACGCCGCATCGAATGCCGCTTGATTGACTGGGAAATCGATATTTTTTGTAAAGGCACAGCTCTCAGTGGCGCCGTGGAAGCGATCCATACGGCCGTCTTCCCATTCGATACTCAGAGGCCCTGTGTATCCCACATCGTTGAATGCCACGATGATCTCTTCGAAGTTAATATCACCACGCCCGACAGAGCGGAAATCCCAGAATCGACGAGCATCAGTGAAGTCGGTGTGTCCACCGAAGACACCGACAGAGCCATCACCGTGGCCCCACCACACATCCTTCATGTGCGCGTGATGGATACGGTCGCCGAAGTCGCGAATGAACTTCACGTAGTCAACACCTTGATAGCCGAGATGCGATGGATCATAATTAAAGCCATAACGCTTATGGCCATTCACAGCCTCGATTGATCGTGCGGCAGAGGCAATATCAAAGGCGATCTCAGTCGGGTGCACTTCGAGAGCAAAGTAGACATCTTCTTTTTCAAATGCATCAAGGATCGGAGTGAAGCGATTACCGAAGTCCACAAATCCCTTTTCCAAATACTCCTGTGACGTAGGTGGGAAAGCATAGAGAGCGTGCCAGATACTAGATCCAGTAAAGCCATTCACGACAGCTTTACCTGAACCTGGCGCACGACCAGCCATGTAGTCTTTTCCAGCATCGATGAATTTGCGACAAGCTTTCGCAGTATCAATAAGCTCTTGAGCTGCACGCTGACGGACACCTTCTGGCTCACCATCGCCCCAGACATAATCCGGAAGAATCGCTTTATGTCTTTCATCGATATGATCACAGACAGCCTGCCCTACGAGGTGAGCGGAAATACTATACGCCCCGAGGTCATTCGCCTTTAGCTCAGCCCAAAGATTCGGAATATAGTCATCTTCCGTGAGAGCACGTTGGACTTCGAAGTGATCACCCCAGCAGCCAAGTTCAACTCCATCATAGCCCATTTCTTTGACTTTAGGGAGGAGTTCTGCGCGAGGAATGTCGGCCCATTGGCCGGTAAAGAGTGTAACTGGTCTTGGCATAGTTCTGAGTTATTTA
>CALFDI010000200.1 GCA_937952875.1 uncultured Verrucomicrobiales bacterium | reverse complement strand
TGATTGAGCTGGATGAGAGGAGTATTGCCGACAGTGTCGACCATATTAGATGCAATGTTCATAAAATCTGGCAGTTATACGAGGTGATAGGCAGTAGTCTCGTAGCAAAAATTGACTGGGTCAAGAAACGGCTGAAAAGGTGACAGAACGCCTATCTTTTCCCCTTCCCTACTGGGCGTATCCATCCTATGCTGCGCCTCCCTTATCGCTGCAGATCACACTACAGATTATGCCACGCCTACTATTCCTCGCGACCAGCGTCTGGATGCTTTTCGCATCTCTAGCGTATGCTCAGGTCACCACAGAGAAACCGGAGTCTTTTGATCCTGCGGAAGCCTACTTTGAGGCCTTCGTATTGATAGCAGATGCGAAGAAGCTCAAAAAAGAGAAGAAGACCGTCGAAGCGAATGAAAAATTCACCCTCGCGCTTAGCATTTATAACTCAATCAAGACGGTTCACCCAGATTACAATCCATCGATGGTCTCGCGGGCTATCCGGAATCTCGAAGCAGATATTTTCAGCATGGCTGGAATCGTCACAAATGCTCAGCAAACACGCTACGCGGAAAAATCTGCTCTTTTAGGGAAAGTCACCCCGCCAGTCGCGAGAGAAAACAAAAAAGACCTCTCATCTCAGCGCGAAGAACTTGATCGGCTCTATCGAGAAATTCAGACGCTCAAAACAAAACTCGCTAGCGCTGAACTCGATCGCGGAGAGAATCGCGCCCAACTCCGCACAGCCATTATGCAGCTGGAGCAAGAGCGTGCGGCTAAAGCAAATGCCCCGCTCAAGGCCGAGATGGATACCTTACAGGATAAGCTCTCAATTGCCTCACAAGAACGCGACGCCATGGCCTTCGCTGTCAAAAAGAGCCGCAAGCAATATCAGCAAGTCCTCGCACAAAACAAAATCCTCCAAGCTGATTTACAGCTCGCACGGACAAAGGAAAAAGAACTCAGCCAAAAACTACTAGACGAGCGTAATATCAACAACGACCTCGTCACATCTCTCCGCAAACAGAAAAAAACACTGGTTAAAGAACTCAACGACATGGAGCGCAAGTGGGAGTCTTCACGCCTCCAGATCACATCGCTCAACCGCCAATTAGAAGAAAGCCAGGCCATCGTAAGCGAACTCCAAGCAGAGCGTGATTCACTCCTCATCGAGCGCGACCGCATGTCTGACCTCCTTGCGATGTCTGACAATGAGCGTTCGAAAAAACTGATCGTTCAGAATATGCAACTTGGCAAACAGCTCACTGACGCATTGGAGAAAGTCGAGATGCTCTCAAAAGAGGAGAACACGGCAAAAGATCAAATGCTCCAAGCTCGAGCCGAACTGGCCCACGCAAAGAAAAGCATCAATCACTTTAAGAACCTCGTTATCGATCAAAACCGCCGAATTGATCAATATGAAGAGAAGCTTCTCAATGCTCAAGCAAGCCTAGAAAGCACGCCAATCACAGCGGACAACTCACAAGAAATTCTGATGCTACGGGAGATCGCCCAACGACAAATCCAGCAGCAGAAAGTGAGAAAAAACGCAAAGAAACTTCTTGTAGAGAATGCAAAACAATTAGGTGTCCTAGCGGAACTCATAGACCCGATAAACGCCGTCGCCGGAGTCGACACGACACTGACAGAAGAAGAAAAAGCCCTCGTCTCTCAGCTTCCGGGCACGAGTTCGAAATTTTTTACAGCCGTTGCAGCTCCTGTTGATGTGAGAAACCGTGAACAAGCGAAACTCGACCAACAAACAGAAAGTCTAACACTCGCAGGCACAACAGCCTTCCTTAAGCAAAACTACGTCGTCGCAGGCCAGTGCTTTGAATACATCATTGAGCAAAACCCCGGCCATATCGACTCCATGCTCAGCCTCGGGGTAATCTCGATGCGGCTGAAGGAAATGGAAAAAGCAGCTGAGAACTTCCGTGCAGCCATCGCCATGCGAGATAGCATGCCTTACGCACATCGCATGCTCGGCGTTACTCTGTATAATGATAACGACCTCTTTGAATCTCAAGCATGCTTCCTCCGCGCCGTGCAGCTCGATCCACGTGATCACACCTCATACACTTATCTAGGGAATATAGCCGGCATGCAGAATGAATTCGACACCGCTGAGGCGAACTACACTACAGCGATCGACATTAACCCAACTCTCCCTGATCCATTCCTCAACATGGCGAAAATACGCGCCAAACAAGGGAAGCTCAAAGAAGCTCGAGATTACTATAAACAAGCACTGGAAAACGGAGCTGAAGCTGACACTCAACTCGAATCCGTCATTAATTCTCTCGCGAAGAATTAGTCCACCTACTACACCTTTCCACATATGAAAATCCTTCTCACCGCCTTCTTCGCACTTTTGACAGTTACGAGCTTTTGCGTAGCTGGAGGAAAAAAAATACCGAGCGCCAGCGTCTCATTTCATCTCGAAGGCGGCGCTGGAGATGGACCTAAAATGGTATTCTCTCAAGTCGTCGCAGGGCAAGATCGCTACTTCCGCAAGACGCCAGAGATCACACATAATCAAATCGTTGCCTTTTCATCATTCCCGTCAGAGATCGGCGACTATGGCCTCGTCCTGCAATTGAATAGTGTCGGCACTCGGCGACTGAACTCGATCTCTGCAGCTAACAATGGCAAATGGCTGATCGCTCAAGCAAATGGACGTATAGTAGATGCCGTTCAGATCGACCGAGCTGTCAGCGATGGATTAATCGTGATTTGGAAAGGCATCAGCAGCCCAGAAATCAAAGGCCTAGAGCTTATGATCCCGCGAATCGGCGATGATAAAAAAGCCTGGAAAGCACGGGTCAAGAAAATCAAGAAAGAGCTCAAGCGCCAGTCAAAGCAAAAGTAGAGCAAAGGAGTCGCGGCGCCCCCGCCGCTTGGTAAGGCTGGCACGAAATAAGGCTTAGGTTGATAAGCGGCGAGGCGCCGCTACTCCTTTGCCCAAAGCCGATATTCTGAGTCTCTCAACTTCGCCTTTACCGGATTTTGCTCGATGTAGCGATTCGTTCGAT
>CALFDI010000199.1 GCA_937952875.1 uncultured Verrucomicrobiales bacterium | reverse complement strand
TAGCGAGATTTTTTACATCGAAGTCTAGCTTGAATTCGGGGTAGTGTTTATAGACTTCATTAAGAAGTTCTTCAGGTGTGAATTTGCTTTGCTTGTCGGTCTCAGTATTTGCGCTAACGCGTTCTGCTGATTTGCTCTTTTGGTGAAAATTCTTAGATATTTCCGACTCACTATTTTTTCCGCGAATCTGTAAAATGAGAGTGATTGTAAGTGCGAGAGCGATGAGTGCGTAGAATGTTGTTTTCATGACTTTAACGTTAGCAGCAGAGTATGCTTGAAGGAAGGGAAGAATCTTAAACCAGATTTATGTAATTGTTTGGTTTGGAGCGTGGCCTTTAGGCCAATATGCCTCATGAAGGCAACCAGATGGGATGCTCATTAAGCAAGGAGCATCTCAAAAGGTCCCCGTAGTATATTTCATAAAGCCACGCCTCTGCGATCGGGCCTAAAGGCCCTGACACCTAGTGGCCTGAAGGCCACGCTCCATTCCGTTAAACGTCTGCGCAACGCTGGCAGAGATCACTTACGAGAGGTTCGTAGCGGCGACAGCGTGGGCACATGCAGTTGTCAGTCTTGGTGACCGTTAATGTGTTGCCGATGACGAGCTTAGAGACTTTAAAGAATTCTTGGGTGAATTCGTGATCGCCTAAGGTCTCCTTAAGGCTCTCAGGTGCAGGAATTGTGATTGCTGCTTCTTCGTTTTTGTTGAACGCTTTCGCTTGAACTTGTTCTTCGACTTTCTGCTGAATTTGATCACGAAGTTTTAGTAACTCGTTGACTTGCTCAGTGGCGGCTGTGCCGAGAGCTTTGGCCTTCGGGAAGTCTTCTGTGTGGACGCTGCCTTCAGTGAAGGTGCAGTGCTCCCAGGCTTCGTCAGCTGTGTATGCGAGAATCGGTGCAAGTAGCTTTGTGATGGCCTGGAATACTTCAGCAATGGCGGTCTGTGTGGAGCGACGGCGGAGGCTATCTACGGCGTCGCAATACATGCGATCTTTTGTGATGTCGATGTAGAGAGCGCTGAGGTCATTTGCACAGAATTGATTGATGCTGTTAAAGACTTTACGGAATTCATAGTTCTCGTAGGCAGCCGAGCACTCAGTGATCACTGCATCTAGGCGCTCGAGGATCCACTGGTCGAGTAGTGGCATGTCTGCGAATGCAACGGTGTGCTGCGCTGGATCGAATCCATCGAGATTTCCGAGAAGGATACGGAAGGTGTTTCGCAGGCGACGATATGGATCGGCGATCTGCTTAAAGAGGTCTTCTCCGAATGGGACCTCGGTCTGCCAATCGACTGAGGAAACCCAGAGGCGGACGATGTCTGCTCCGTATTTATTATAAAAGTGAGCGGCATCTGTTGGCTTGCCCTTTTTCTTATCGTCAGACTTAGAGGTCTTCTTGCCTGTGTCTTTATCGACGACGAAGCCGTGTGTGAGGACGCTCTTGTATGGGGCTGCATCGCGAACGGCGACGGAAAGCATGAGAGAACTCTGGAACCAACCGCGGTGCTGGTCAGTGGCTTCGAGGTAGAGATCGGCTGGGCAGTTAAGCTCTGGGTGGCGATCCATGACGGCGACGTGAGATGATCCGGAGTCGATCCAGACATCGAGTGTGTCGCGGCACTTCGTGCTGCCTGCAGGAAGGTCGAGGCGAGCGGCAAGATCTGCATCTGAGAGTTCGAACCAGATATTAGTGCCTTCGCTTTCGACGAGATCGGCGACTTTACGGGCGAGGTCGGCATCGAGGATAACTTCGCCGTCTTTATCAAAGAAGACAGGAAGCGGAACACCCCAGGTGCGCTGACGAGAGATGCACCAGTCTGGGCGGGCCTCGACTGTGCCGAAGATACGGTTGCGACCCCAAGCGGGGAGCCACGTTGTGACGTCGATTTCCTCGAGCGCCTTTTTACGGAGATCATCGATGGAGATGAAGAACTGCTCGACGGCGCGGAAGATGATCGGAGTTTTCGAACGCCAGCAATGCGGGTAGCTGTGCGCGTATTTTTCCTTTCCGAGGAGGCGACCTGCTTTTGCGAGAATCTTGATGACAGCGATGTTCGCTGCATTGTCCTCCATGACGTGAAGGCCTACGAGTTCAGGGAGGCCGACTTCTTCAGTGAAATTTCCATCGTCATCGACGGGGGAGAGGACGTCCAAGCCGTTCTGCATGCCGACGCTGTAGTCGTCTGCACCGTGACCTGGTGCGATGTGGACAGCGCCTGTTCCAGCATCAGTTGTGACGAATGGGGCGAGAATGACTTTGGAGGTGCGGTCGAGAAATGGGTGCGAGTATTCGACGCCTTCTAGGTCGGCGCCTTTGAGTTCAGCGAGTTCTTCTTGAAGGATGAGGCCGGTCTTTTCCTGGAAGGTGCCGAGGAGTTCGCGGACGATGATAAGAGTCTTTTGGTCGGCAGGCTTGTCCTCGGTGGCGGGGCGTTCGAATGTTGCGACGACGTAGTTAAAGCGCTCATGGACGGCGATGCCGAGGTTGGCGGGAAGTGTCCATGGAGTGGTGGTCCAGATGGCAAAAGATGCGCCTTTGAGTGCATCGTGTTTGAGATCTGAGTTCGTGCCGGCGATTGGCATTTCGACGAAGAGAGCGATGGACTTTTTATCCATGTATTCGACTTCGGCTTCAGCCAGAGCAGTCTTCGCTCCGTAGGACCACTGGACAGGCTTTTGTGACTGATAGACGAGGCCTTTATCGATCATCGTCGCGAAGGTGCGGATGATGTCGGACTCGTATTCAGGGGCGAGGGTGAGATAAGGGTTATCCCAATCAGCGAGGACGCCGAGGCGTTTGAAAGAGGCTTTTTGTGTGTCGATCCAGCCTTTAGCAAAGTCTTCGCAGCGGCGGCGGATCTCGGCAGGTTCTTCATCACGTGCATCTTGCATGACCTTGAACTCGATCGGAAGGCCGTGACAATCCCAGCCGGGGATAAAAGGAACCTGGTAGCCTGCCATGGTCTTAGATTTGACGACGAGGTCCTTGAGGATCTTATTGAGAGCGGTGCCCATGTGGACGTCTCCGTTCGCAAATGGAGGGCCATCATGGAGGATGAATTTCGGTGCTCCGCTGGCTTTGCGATTCTCTATAATCTGTGAGTAAAGATTTTGAGATTCCCAGGACTCGAGCCGCTTAGGCTCGTTCTTCACCAAGTCGCCACGCATCGGAAAGGTCGTTTGCGGGAGACAGAGTGTGTCTTTGTAGGAGGTGGAGTCTTTGCTCATGTCGGCAGCTGCATAGAGGGAAAAAATGCAGCCGCCAAGGGGGAAAGTGGGGTGGGGAACAGCTGTTTTTTGTTTTGAGGGAGAAATTCATCGCTTATTCATCAGGAAAGGTGCCGGTAATCAGAAAGTGAGTGATAAGATCTTTCGTCTTTCTTTTATTCATGATGAAGGAGTGAGTCGCGGGGATGATACGTGTTTCCGCTTGTTGGAGTTGGGCGCTTTTGATGCTGACTTTTCCGTCATCAGGACCGGGAATCATACAGCTATTGATCCAGTTGAAGCTGCGAGTGCCAGTGATAATACCAGTGGGGTAATCGGGAAGAGGAAGGCTAGCGATGTAATCTGTCTCACCAGTGCCAAGTTGTCGTCCAGCGGGACCGTTTAACGCTTTGAAGGCCCACCAGTGCCCAATTTTATCGACGACTTCACTGCCGTTATTTGGTGGAGCTAGCATGACAACCTTACCTAAATTCTTAGGTCGGCTACGGGAAAGGTAGTCGCGAACGAGAATGCCTCCCATGGAGTGCGTGATGATGTGAACGCTACTGGCTTTGTGTGTATTTTGAAATGCTACACTGAGAGTCTTTTCGCTAAGTTCAGGAATGCTGGAGGATCTACTGTCGTAATCGATGTTATGGACGATGTAGCCTTGTTTCGAGAGGTGTTCCTCGATGGGGACCATAGATTGACTAGAGCGGCATAATCCATGCAGGAGGATGACGTGTTCAGATTTTTTCGCTACCGGTG
>CALFDI010000198.1 GCA_937952875.1 uncultured Verrucomicrobiales bacterium | reverse complement strand
CATATTCATCATCATCTCAGTGATACTCTTTGTCTCTGTGGCTGTGTGGGCGCTTGTTCTTACGAATGAACAAAGCGTCGGAGTGAAAGCTCTCGGAATTGCTTCAGCCATTTGTGGTGTGAGTCTCATTGCTTACGGAGTCTACTTCGTGAAAAAAGCGAAGAATATCATCCTTTAATACCATCATATCTATGACTTCATCACTTGCCTGTCTCACCTGCGCTAAAGCGTTTGAGCATGCTGGTGGCAATGCCGCTGGCTACGCCATATTGTTGATGCTTGTCCTTCTAGTCGTCGTCCTTGGAATCGTGTTTTTCTGCTTCATTCGTCTTGGAATGAAGTCTCGAAACAATATCGATCCTCAATACGCAGATACCTTTAATCTCCCTGACCAGTAATCTTTTTTCCAGACACTGATTTTTCTCATGTTTTCTCCAAGTAAAGCGCTCGGTATGCCCGAGAACTATTCGCAGCACGGTGGTCAAGTTGATCACATGATCGATGTTGTTCACTACTTCATGCTCGCACTAGGCATAGGCTGGACGATTTTCTTCTTCTATTGCTCATTTCGTTTTTGGCACCGTAGGAATGCTCGCGCTTCCTATCATGGTGTGAAGAATCACATTTCAAGTCACCTTGAAATCGGTGTTGTGATCGTTGAGGCTGTATTGCTTCTCGGTTTCGCCTTTCCTCTCTGGGCTGAGCGCGTCGATTCATTCGATCGTGTCCAGGCGGATGATCCAGTGAGAGTGCGTTGCATTGGTTATCAGTTTGCTTGGAATTACCACTACCCTGGTGCAGATGGAAAGTTTGGACGCATTGATCGTTCACTCGTGAATAAGGTGGGTGATCCATGCATAGATCCTAACGATCCGAATGGATTCGACGATTATGAGAGTGCAGTTCTCAAGATCCCAGTCGGACGTCCAGCGATCTTACAGATCACATCAACAGACGTGATTCATAACTTTGCCATCGTTCCAATGCGGATCCAGCAGGATGCAATGCCGGGCAAGGATATTCCAATGTGGTTCACTCCATTACGTGAAATGGAAACGTCAGTCGTCTGTGCCCAGCTCTGTGGAGAAGGCCATGCCAATATGGTAGGAACACTTCAGGTCATCAGTGACAAAGCTTACACCAAGTGGGCAGATGCTCAGACAACAGCGGCTCTTGAGTCTAACGCTGATAAGTTAACGAGTAACTAATCGAGCTTTGCTAAGTTTTACAAAGAGGTCATCTCAGGTGCGAGATGGCCTTTTTCTTTAGAAACTTTGTGCTGACGAGAGCGGCTTTTCCCTGATAGGTATCTTACTCATGTTTAGAAGTTGGAGAACTGAACCGACTCCGTGGATTTTCCTCAGAGCGGTCGTAGGTGTCGCGTGGATTTATCTTGGGGCGGAGAAGCTCTTTCGTCTCCCTGATTTTATCGAGAACATCTCAAATTATGCCATCACGACTGATGTTATGTGGAATACTGCAGTGGGGTATTTCGTGCCGTGGTTAGAGATTGTCATAGGCATATGTATATTACTTCGTTTCGTCTACTACGGTGCTCTTGCAGTGAATGCTGGTTTACTTCTCGTCTTCATCGGAGCCCTTGCTCAGGCCTGGGCTAGGGGACTGGAGGTGAGTTGCGGTTGCACACCGTGGAGCGCGACGGAATCGACGAATTATCCTCTTGGAATCGGAATTAATGTGGCTCTGCTTATACTCGTTGCGATTATGGCGTATGTAGAAGCCACTCGTCCAAAGCATCGATTCCGTGGACGTAAGTTGAAGCTCGCCTAAGGCGACTTGCAGAGACACATCAGCTAGCTTAGAGATTTTCGTATGCCTCCATGGATTCTAGCAGCTCGGCCGAAGACTCTACCTGCTGCCATTGTTCCAGTCTGGGTGGGATGTCTTCTCGTGTGGGCTGAGGCAGGCAGACTGAATTGGCTACTCGCTGGATGCACGCTCTTTGGCGCAGTTTTTATTCAAATTGCGACGAATTTCTTCAACGATGCGATCGATGCAAAAAAAGGAGCTGATACGGCAAAACGTCTAGGCCCAGTTCGCGCGACATCAAGCGGTCAACTGAGTTCTCGCACGGTTATGGTATCTGGCTGTGTCTGTCTTTTACTGGCAGCTCTGTGTGGAGCTGTTTTATGGCATGCTGCTGGCTGGCCTATATTACTGGTCGGTCTTGTGTCGTTCTTCTTCGCTTACGGCTACACAGGTGGTCCGTTTCCTCTCGCGTATCTTGGTCTGGGCGAAGTGTTTGTGATTATATTTTTTGGCTTCGTTGCAGTGATGGGCACTGTCTTTGTTCAGACAGGTGCATGGACTGCGGAGGCTGCACTCGCAGGTGCACAAGTTGGGCTGCTCTCAGCTCTCTTGATTTCAATAAATAATCTACGAGACCACGAAGAAGATACGCGTTCTAATAAACGGACTCTCGCTGTGAAATTAGGAGTCTCTGGCGCGCGGCAAATCATTGTGTGGGAGGTCGTGTTAGCAGGAATGCTCGCACAGGGTTGGATGTCATTTGATAAATCTTCATGGATCTTTACGGGTCTACCAATGTGCACGTTGGGAGTTTTTATCGTGGTGAGAGTTCTCATGGTGAAGCCTTCAACCTATTATAATAAATTACTCGCTCTTAGCGCTCTCATGCTTTTGTCCTATGCGGGAATTCTTACTGTCCTAGTGCTTTCATGACTTTTGATTTATCTGATAACTCTATCTACTACGCGCCCTATACATTACGCAGTGCAGGGACGTTGAATGCCGCATCTTCACGTCGCACGTTTGAAGGGATGCTCATTAAAGTCGGCTCTGGGTATGGTTGCATTCATCCGTGGCCGGAATTGGGCGATCCTTCTCTAGAGAAATGTCTAAAAGATCTAGCTGGCGCGCGCCGTTGGCCGATCGTTAAGCGTGCTCTGAGATGCGCTAAGATGGATGGCGATGCGCGAGAACTCGAAGATTGGATGTTTGATGAAGTTGAGGTGCCTGAGAGCCATGCAACACTCACTGAGGTGAATGGAGAGACGATCGAAGAAGCCTTAAGTAGTGGATTCACGACTGTGAAATGTAAGGTTGGGCGTAATCTTCGGCAGGAATCAAAATCCCTTAATGAATTAGCCAAGGCGTATCCATCACTGCGCTGGAGGCTCGATCTGAATGAAGCTCTTGAGCCCGATGAAGCGATTACATTTATCAAAACGTTTAACGATGAGCTAAAGCACAAAATTGATTTCATCGAAGATCCGTCTCCATATTCGGCGGAGCCTTGGAAGCGGATTCGCCGAGAAGTCGGAATCAATTTGGCGGTCGATAGAGAGTCTGCTCAGAAGAATGATGGAGCACAAGTCATCGTAATAAAGCCTTCTGTTGATGAACCATTTATTTTGACAGAATCTGCGGTTAATCAAGGGAAGCCAGCTATCATAACGAGCTATATGCAACATCCACTTGGTCAGTCATTTGATGCATGGAATGCCATGAGTATGGGGATTAGTTTTCCAGGTGCAATTGGCCTATGCGGTTTGCAGACGCATGGTTTATTTGAAAAGACTGCCTTCACAGAAGCACTCGGACCCATACAACCTCAATTCACACCGTCCGAAGGCTTAGGCTTAGGATTTGATGAACTACTAAAAGATCAAAAATGGAAGCGCCTAGAGTTATCATAAAGGCTGCTCCTGGGATAGATACCAAAGAAGTCGTCAAGCAGGCAGAGGCCTTTGAATTAAGTGGCTATTTATTTCAAACATCCGGATCGTCGGGTGCCCCGAAATGGGTTCATATCACTCAGGAGTCACTTGAACTAGCTGCGAAACAATCGTCTGCCCAGTTAGGATCAGAAGGTGGACGGTGGATAGCAGCTTTGCCTGATTACCATGTAGGTGGATATATGGTTCATATGAGGGCTGGGTCAGAACATGTGATTCATCTTAAAGGACGTTGGGATGTGGCAGAGTTTTATTCGCTTTGTCATTCCGCAGAGTATTCAGCCCTTGTTCCTGCCCAGATAGTAGATCTGGTGGCTTATGGTAAGACATGCCCCGAGGGCGTGCGGGCTATTCTAGTCGGAGGTGGATATCTAGATGACAGCATTTATTCCTCTGCATGTCGTCTGGGGTGGCCTCTCATGCGGAGCTACGGGATGACTGAGACCTGTGCTTCGGTCGCACTTGAATTAGACAGAGGCTCGAATTGGATGACACTACAGCCTGAGTGGGATGCCAGGCTCGAAGATGACGGGACATTGCTTTTGAAAGGCGATGCTTTGTTTTCCGGTTATTTTAGGCAAAATGGTTCAATGTGGAGATACGAGAAAACTCCTGAATGGTTTAGAACATCTGATCGCTTTTTGCTAAAAGGGCGATCTCTTCGTTTTCTCAATCGCGCTGATCGGACGGTGAAAATTCTAGGCGAACTGGTCAGTCTCCCTCATGTGGAGCAGCAGTTACGGAAGGTTTCTAAAAAATGCATCGTTCTCGCTATGCCTGATGAGCGGAAAGGGAGTCGTCTGCTAGCTATGGGGACAGACCGGCAGGCTCTCCTGAAGGCGATCGCGCAGTGGAATGAATCTGCACTAGGTTATGCTCGTATTTTGAACTACTGCTGTGTCGTAGATATTCCAATTACGGAATTAGGAAAAGTAGATATGACGATGGCTCATGAATTAGCATCGAGATGTGAAGAAGTCGTCATCTAGTATATAATGATTGCAAGAGTTCTACGAGGCTGATAAATAATGATTACGAATGTGTTTCGTATATCCATTTGCGAAAATGAATCGGTCTGTTTCAGATCGAGCCGTTTCCTCTTCGCCTGATTCATCTATGATCGATCTGGATAGAAAACGACGATCTAATGATTCAAAGCGCTCCTGAAATCGATAAGCATAACTCTTCACCATCATTGTCTTCAGCAGAAGTTAACCGCTACGGCTTAAAAGCTCCCTCAACCAAAGGGAAAAATTTTGTATTAGATACAAACGTCGTCCTTCATGATCCCGCATGCTTGAATCGATTTGCTGATAATCACGTTTGTCTGCCTGTAGATATTCTTGTCGAACTTGATCGATTCAAAAATGAACACACAGAGCGTGGTGCTAATGCTCGGAAAGTTCATCGCACCTTAACCGCCTTATTTAGTGAAGGTGGTCACGTGACAAAAGGGATTTCTACGGAGGGTGGTGGATCTGTGCGTTTGATCCTGTTTGATTCAAAGAGCTGCGAGAAAAGCTCTAAACGTCTTGAGCAGTTCTACGAGATTTTTCCTGAGAAAGGAAAGGTGGATCACCGGATTCTCGCCTGCACTCTTCTGATCGAGG
The DNA here is from genome assembly GCA_937952875.1 of uncultured Verrucomicrobiales bacterium. GTDB lineage: Bacteria > Verrucomicrobiota > Verrucomicrobiia > Verrucomicrobiales > Akkermansiaceae > CALFDI01. The sequence goes on along the minus strand of CALFDI010000198.1, from coordinate 748 downwards.
AGTATAATAAAGGTGAAGTCATATTAATTACTAAAGATCTGAACATGCAGCTCAAAGCAAAGGCTGTGGGGATTCAGTGTCAAGATTACCAGAATGATAAAGTTGATCCCAAAGAGCTTTCCAATTATGATCTTTCTCGTATAGCGGTAGAGCCTAGCGAGCTGCAACGGTTTGCAAGTAGTGGCCATCTGGAGCTTTCGCCGGAATTTCGCGCTGGAGTGGCGACGAATCAGTATGTGCTACTAGAAGCTGGAGAAAAGCAGACGATGCCAGCTCGGCTAGACGCGGCAGGCACATTTGTGCGACTTGTCATTCCAGATGTTCTCAGGATTCCAGACGGGCACCAGCTGAAGCCACTGAATCTCGGTCAAAAATGCCTGATTGATGCTCTTTTGAATCCAGATATCTCGCTGGTTACAGTATATGGTCAGGCTGGAACTGGTAAGACTTTAGTAGCTGTAGCAGCTGGCTTAAGTGAAATGTTTAACAGGAGATATAACGGTCTTACAGTCTCAAGGCCTGTCGTTGCTATGGGTGAACAGCTAGGATTCCTACCTGGCTCACTCGATGAGAAAATGCGCCCGTGGCTTCAGCCAATCTATGATGCCTTGGATTTACTCTTCCAGCCTCCGGTGTCACAGACGGCTAAGCGTAAGGCAAAAAAGAAAGAGGGAGGAGAGTCCACGGCTAAGCCGTATGATGCATTGATCGAGTCAGGGGTGATTGAGATTGAGGCGCTCGCATATAT